>NZ_JAELUD010000149.1:0-970 GCF_016429185.1 Aquitalea sp. ASV11 | reverse complement strand
GTGCCTGGTTGATGCGGGCATCGTCTTCGGGCAGGGGCACCATCACCCCCAGCTCCTTCTGGATGGCTTCGCCCTTGCGCAAGATGACTTTCAGCACAAAGCCGTCAATCGGATTGTCTTGCCCATAGAGCATGGTGCAGCGCACCTCGGGGGCCTGTTGGCCGAAGCGGTCTACTCGGCCTTCGCGCTGCTCGTGGCGTGTGGGGTTCCAGGCCAAGTCATAGTGGATGACGGCAGTGAACAGGTGCTGGAGATTGATGCCTTCTGACAGGCAGTCAGTCGCCACCAGGATTCGGCTGTCGGCCTCACCCATGTCTTCGACACGCTCACGACGCTCTTCGGGCGTGAGCTCACCGGTGATGGCCTCGATGGTGGTCTGGGAGAACTTGGCCTTGAGGTGCTCAGCCACGTAATGTGCAGTAGCGATATAGCGGCAGAACACCACAGGGTAGTAGCCGTCCTTGAGCAATTGTCCGACATGCTGGAGGAGCGCAGCCAGCTTGGGATCACCCGATTGCCCCGAGAGACGCTGTGCCGTCGTGATCAATGCTTGCAGACGAGATGCATCTTGCAACTGGGCTGGTGGCTCCAGGTCGCTGGCAGACAGGTCATCGGCCTCACCATCATGCAAACGCTCATCGGTCAACAACTCTTCTGCAGACAGGGAGCCTTCCAGTCGAGTGGTCAGTGCTTTGACTGCTGCGGCGGGCGAGGATGCCACGCAGCGCAGCAAGGCCAAGGTGGCGTACCACATGAGGCCAGAGCCCTCAGCCCCTGCCTCGCGTTCAGCGGTTTCGGCCAGTTCACGGCAGTAGTCCTGCACTGCGTCGAAGAAACTGCCCCAATCACCACTGAGCTGATAGGTAAGCTCGGTTTTCATGCGCCGAGCAAAGCCGCGACCGTCTTGGGTTTCGGCCTGCCACTCTGCAATGTCTTTGCGGCGGCGTTGAACGAAGTGGCGTGCCAGCTC
>NZ_JAELUD010000148.1:0-1197 GCF_016429185.1 Aquitalea sp. ASV11 | reverse complement strand
GGCTGTTTTCTTCGGCCAGCGTCTTGGCCTGGCGCAGCGCATCTTCCATTTCGCGCTGGGCGGAAAAGTCCTGATACAGCCAGATGGTGCCGAGCTTGGGCACGGACGGATTGACGGCACGGCCAAACATGCGGCACCAGATCAGCTTGCCACTGCCGGTGCGCAGCTTCACTTCGGACTGCACCACCTTGCCGTCGTTGAGCAGGTTGTACAGTGCGCGGCCGGTGCGCTCCCATTGCTCCTGGCTTTCGAAGTAGGGCAGGGTGGTCTGGCCGATGACTTCGTCTTCCTTGCGCTCGAACAGGTCGAGGAAGGCACCGTTCACCCGGCGCAGGTGACGGTCCACGATATAGGCCATTGCCATGGGGCTGGCTTCCAGCAGCGCAGCCAGCTGACGGCTTTGCACTTCCACCTGCTCGGCCAGGCTGTTTTTCAGGCGGATCAGCGCGGCTTCCTGTTCCTTGCGCAGGCTGATGTCACGGCAGACAGCGACATAGAAGGAGTCATCAGGCACTTCCACCCGGCTGAGCGACAGTTCCACCGGCATCTGCCGGTTGTCACTGCACAGCAGGTGCGCCTCGAATGGCCGCCCTTCACGCGCAGCGGCAATGGATTCGAAATCGACATTCAGACTGTAAAGCTCGGTCAGCAAGGAACCCACCGGCAAATGCTCGATGGATTCGGCACTCTGGCCGATCAGCTTGGCAGCCGCCGGGTTGACATGGGTAATCAGGCCCTTGCGGTTGATCAGGATGATGGCGTCGGAACTGGCCTGCAGAATGGCGCGCTGGCGGGCTTCGCTTTCGGCCAGCGCCTGTTCCGAGTGGGTGCGGTCGTTGATCTGCTCGCGCAGGGTGCGATTGTTCAGTTCCAGTTGCTGGTGTTGTCGGCGCAGCAGGGTGCGCAAGGCGCGGTTATGGCTGATCTGGCGTTGTTGCAGGATCAGCAGCAGGCACAGGATGAAGGCCGAGCTGGCCAGGATGGCATAGCCTTGCTGACTGAGGGCCGGGGCGTCTTCCTCCAGCGGATAGGCACCAAACAGCAAATCGTAGCCGCCAATCTGGCGCCGCGTGGTCAGCAAGGGGTTGGCCGATGGCAAGGGCTGCATGGGCAGCGAATCCAGGCTGGGGTGGTCGGGTGCTTCCTGGTTCCATACCACCAGCCGCACATGCTGCAGCGGATTGGGCTGGTCAGGAT
>NZ_JAELUD010000147.1:0-1221 GCF_016429185.1 Aquitalea sp. ASV11 | reverse complement strand
ACTGCTGCCGATTTGCCCGGTGGCGCGTAATCCATTCATCAAGCAAATCACGCAGCTTGGTATCAAGGAGTAGCAGGCGTCCGAAAGTCTTGGTTGCAGGTGCGGGGGTGCGGGGCTCTTCCGGATCATCGTGGCGGCGATGAATGGTGAGCGATGCTGGCTCGACACTGAAGTCCACATCCCTTGTCTTGAGCCCGAGTACTTCACCACCACGTGGACCAAGCTCAAACTCGAGTTGCAGCATGACGTAATTGCGAAATTGGAGCTGTGGCCTGAAAGGGTTGTCACAACATCCAGGCTCGATGACCCGTAAGAACAGTGCACGTTGCTCTGGCGTGAAGCCTAGGCGCTCTCCAGGGGCGACTGAAGCATCTCGCCGTCCAGGTGCCGGTGCGACGGTGCGTGCGCGCTGGAGAAAGCTCTGCAGGGCTCCCAATGCGGCATCCCGGCGTGAGTCGTCAACGATCCGCGAAATGATGGGTTCGGATACCCAGCGAATGTAATCGGTAGCCACCCGAAATCGTAGCGCTGCATAGCCAGGGCCGACTACGCGTTGTGTCCCATTCTTCTGCGTCCGGCGACAGTAATCGGATAGTGCTACCAACTCCTCCTGGCTTAGGAACTGACGTTTGGCTGCCCGTTCGTCGAGTTGGATACCATGCTTAGCAAAGAAAGTGTAAGCAAGGGCTAAGGCGGAGAGCCGTTGGCGGATGCTGCTGGCTTTCAGGCCCTTTGGCCGGAACTGGGTCAGAACAAAACGGGTTGCGAGGGGAACCGGTAGTCCGAGGGGACTACCGGACACGAGCAGGGGGATGTGTTCACCGGACTGCATCCGCACTTCTCGAATGAAAAACGTGGTCACCGCACTTCTCCTGACTCATCAGATGACAGGACTTTACGACAGCTGCACGGTTCCGGTGATGTGAATTATGGGCGTAAAGAAAAAGACCGGAAAAACCAAGTGCAATCTATTGATTACACAGAGTATTTCCAGTTTAATTTAACAATCTAACATGTGGTTCCGGTTAGAACGGGATGTCGTCATCCATGTCGTCCAGCTTCGGTGCCGGTTTGGCTTCCATGCGGCGCGGGGCGGCCGGTGCTGCGGCCGGGCGGGATTGCGCTGCCGGTTCGCCGTAGGCGTAGTTGTCGTCCATGGACGAGCCGCCTTCGCGTTTGCCGCCTTGCAGGCTCAGTTCGTTCACGCGCACATCCGGCGAC
>NZ_JAELUD010000146.1:0-1231 GCF_016429185.1 Aquitalea sp. ASV11 | reverse complement strand
GTGGCTGCGCGACCGTGGCATCTTTGCGCTGAATCTGGTGTCCAGCCCCGGTTCGGGCAAAACCACCCTGCTGGCCGAAACCATCCGCCAGCTGGGCAGCGACACCCTGGTATACGTGGTGGAAGGCGACCAGCAAACCAGCAATGACGCCGAGCGCATCCGCGCGGCCGGCGCACCGGCCATCCAGATCAACACCGGCAAGGGCTGCCATCTGGACGCCCACATGGTGGGCCAGGCGCTGGAACAGCTGAACCCGGCGGATGACAGCCTGTTGCTGATCGAAAACGTCGGCAATCTGGTGTGCCCGGCGGCGTTCGACCTGGGCGAGGCACACAAGGTGGCCATCCTGTCCGTGACCGAAGGCGAGGACAAACCGCTGAAGTACCCGGACATGTTTGCCGCCGCCGACATCATGCTGCTGACCAAGATAGACCTGCTGCGCCATCTGGATTTCGACGTGGACGTGTGCATTGCCAACGCCCGCCGCATCAACCCGAAAATCAAGGTTTTGCAGCTGTCCAGCAAGAGCGGCGACGGCATGGACCTGTGGATTGACTGGCTGTTGCTGGAAATGAACGATGCCCAGCTGGTGAAGCAGCGTGAAGTGGCCCGCCTGCGCCAGCAGATTGCCGCGCTGGAACAGCAGTTGCAGGAGCGCCGCTGAATCATGCTGACACAACGCTTGCGACTGGCCATCCGCGGCCGGGTTCAGGGAGTGGGCTTTCGTCCCTTCATCTGGCGCACCGCCCAGGCGGAAGGCCTGTCCGGCTTTGTACACAACAGTGGCGAAGGCGTGACGGTGGAACTGCAAGGCAGCAGCAGCCAGCTGGCTGCCTTCCAGCTGCAACTGCAACAGCACCTGCCGCCGCTGGCCCAGATCGACAGCATGCAGCAAACCCTGCTGGACCCATTGCCGGATGAGGACGGTTTTGAAATCCGCAGCAGCAGCGGCAGCGGCAGCACCACCCAGGCACGCCTGCCTGCCGACAGCGCTACCTGTCCGGCCTGTCTGGCCGAATTGTTCAACCCCGCTGACCGCCGCTATCGCTACCCCTTCATCAACTGTACCGATTGCGGCCCGCGCTACACCGTCACCCATCGCCTGCCCTACGACCGCGCCAACACCAGCATGCTGCCCTTCTTGCTGTGCCCGTCCTGTCGCAGCGAATACCAGAGCCCGCACAGCCGCCGCTTTCATGCCGAACCCACCGCCTGTCCGGACTGCGGCCCG
>NZ_JAELUD010000145.1:0-1236 GCF_016429185.1 Aquitalea sp. ASV11 | reverse complement strand
GCGGCGCGCTGGTTCCGGCAGAGGAACACCAGCGCTTCCGCCAGCGTGGGCTGTCACTCGCCGGCTGAACCGGCAGCAAACTGCAAGGCCGCCAGCCGTGCATACAAGGGCGAGCTGTGCAGCAGCTCCTCGTGCCGCCCCTGCGCCACGATGCGCCCGCCTTCCAGCACCACGATGCGGTCGGCTTCTTTCACCGTGGCCAGCCGGTGGGCAATCACCAGCGTGGTGCGATTGGCGGCGGCACGTTCCAGCGCCTGCTGCACCAGTTGTTCGGACTCGGCATCCAGCGCGCTGGTGGCTTCGTCCAGCAGCAGGATGGGCGGGTTTTTCAGGATGGCGCGGGCAATGGCAATGCGCTGGCGCTGGCCACCGGACAGGCGCACGCCGCGCTCGCCCAGATAAGTGGCATAGCCTTGCGGCAGGGCCTGGATGAAGTCATGCGCCGCCGCCGCGCGGGCCGCAGCGTAGACTTCCTCATCTGTCGCGTCCGGCCTGCCGTAGCGGATGTTCTCCAGCGCGCTGCTGCCAAAAATCACCGAATCCTGCAGCACCACGCCAATGTGCTGGCGTAAATCGGCCAGCGCCAGTTGGCGGATGTCGATGCCGCCCAGGGTAATCTGCCCCTGTTGCGGGTCGTAAAAACGCAGCAATAGCTGAAACAGCGTGGACTTGCCCGCGCCGGACGGCCCCACCAGCGCTACGTGCTCGCCGGGAGCCAGTTCCAGATCAATCTGGCTGAGCGAGGGCTGTTCCGGCCGGGAGGGGTAGGCAAAGCTCACCTGCTGCAAACGCAGCCGCCCGGCCGTCGGCAAGGCGTGCGGGTGCTGTGGCTCGGTCACTGGCGAGGCCAGTTGCAGCAGCTCCATCAGCCGCTCGGTGGCCCCGGCTGCGCGTTGCACATCGCCCCATACCTCGGCCACCGCGCCAATCGCCCCGGCGGTCACCACCGCATACAGGATGAACTGCGCCAGCAGGCCGCCGCTCATCTGCCCGGCCAGCACTTGCTGCGCGCCCAGCCACAGCACGAACACGATGGCACCGAAGATAAGCATGATCACCGCCACCGTCAGCAGCGAACGGGCGCGGATGCGCGCCAGCGCGGTGGCAAAGCTCAGCTCCACCGAGCCGACAAAGCGGCTGGCTTCCGCCGTCTGCTGGTTGAAGGCCTGCACGGTGGGAATGGCGTTCAGCACCTCACCGGCCATGGCGCTGGAATCGGCAATGCGGTCCTGACTA
>NZ_JAELUD010000144.1:0-1285 GCF_016429185.1 Aquitalea sp. ASV11 | reverse complement strand
GGAGATCTTCAGCTCGGAGGGCTTGGGGCCCAGCTCCGGGGTGGAGAGGTTGTCGATCTGGCGTTTGCGCCAGTCTTCCAGCGCCTTGGGGGCGGTGGTGTAGTGGCCGTGGATGTCGATGATCATGGTGTGATTCCTTGTTGTCTGGCCGCCGCACAGCGGGCAGCGGCTTTGCAATGCTCAGCCCTGTTTGTTCTGGTCCCAGGCCAGTGCGCCAGCGTCCTTGCCGGTAACCGAATACAGCGCGCCCGGCGCATTGCGGGTGGCCTGGAACTGCTCCAGCGTCTGGCCACGCATGGCGGCGTAAATGTGCAGGTTGGACACGCCAACCACCGCACCCAGTTTTTCCAGGCCAAAGAAAATCACGCCGTAGCGGATCAGCGCATCCCAGTCGCGCCGCTCCAGCATGTCGGCCTCCTCGTCCGTCAAACCGGCCTTGGCATAGGCGGCTTGCGGGTTGTTCAGGAACAGCTCGCGGTGCGCCGGATCAATCATGTCGCGCAGGAACTTGTTCAGCCTGTAGGTGCGCAGGCTGGCTGCCAAGGTAAACGGGTGGGTGCCGGTGAGGTTCTCCGCCCCGGCCAGTTCCCGCTCCATGGCGTGACGCAGGTCCGCCGTGCGCGGCTTGGGCAGCGGCAGGCTGGCGTTTTCGTAAATGGCGGTGGCAATGCCGGTCATGGACGGCAGGTAGTAAGTCTGGTGGATTTTCTTTACCTGTGAGGACAGCGCACCGCGCATGATCAGCCACATGATGACTTCCGCCCCTTCCATGCCACCCAGCTCGGCATAATCGGCCAGTGTCAGCCGGGTGAGTGCCTGCGGGTCTTTCTCGAACAGCTCCAGGAACTGCAAATCCCATTCCGGATTATTGAAGCCGCAGCGCGCACCATGTACCTGGTGCGACAGGCCGCCGGTGGCGACGATGGCCACTTTCAGGTCTTCCGGATAGCTTTCGATGGCATCGCGCAAGGCCTTGCCCAGTTTGTAACAGCGCGCGGCAGACGGCACCGGAAACTGCAACACCCCCACGGCCAGCGGCACGATGGGTACGTCCCAGTCGCTATTGCCGTTGTTGAGCATGGACAGCGGCGACAGGCAGCCGTGATCCAGCTTCTTGTCCTGGAAGAAGGACATGTCGAATTCGGCGGCCATCAGGCTGGCACCGATATGGCGCGACAGCGCGGCATGGCCCGCAACCGGCGGCAGATTACGCGCGCCACCACCTTCGTCCGCCACTTCGTAACGCTGATCTATGCCCAGGGTGAAGGCGGAATAGTGGTCGAAG
>NZ_JAELUD010000143.1:0-1365 GCF_016429185.1 Aquitalea sp. ASV11 | reverse complement strand
ATATAAATAATTGATATTGCTTTCCGTTATACATCAAAAAAAACAACTATGATAATCAATGAAATAGCAGAAAACCAACCAAATTGATTTTTATTTGTAAAAAAACCACGAAGAGCACGCTGAATACCATAAGCCTGCACACCATAATCCGGAAAAGCCACCCCATAAATCAACGAAATTACAACAATACCGGAAAATATATTAAAAAAATACTTTTCCATCACACTCAATGGCAAAACCGAGACTGGAAGAACTGATGAAACACACATAACAAGAAACAAAATAAGATAACGAAGCGAATCAAAAGGCATAACGCCAAAAATTGAAGAAGCAAATCCTATTAAAATAAATGGGGAAATTGGCAACAGAACACGTGAGTAAAATGTCAAACCACTGCGGCGAGAGTCCAAATAAAAACACAAAGAAACCACAAGCCAAAGACAATATTGAAATGGAACACCAAGAAATTTTTCCTGAACCGCAGAACCAATTCCAGAAAAGCTACTTGCCGGATAAATCCATGCCGATGAAAATTGAATTATACAAAATACAAATAAGAAAACAACAGTTCGACGTAGCCCTGTCGAATTACAGAATATTATATTCCCTGGCATTCCCTCACCCCACCCTGAACAATAGAACACGTCTTTGCCTTATCCAATGTATAAGCCGCCATATCCCTTACGACCATAGAAACCGGCATTCCATCTGTGCTATTTTTAAATCCAACCCAATTTCCACCCACAGCCAAATTTGCAAGCATATACATTGGCTTGTTAAATGTTACGGGAGATGAAACGATCGAGACTGGTTTCCTATCAATGTAAAAAATAAGCCTATCAGGCAACCATAAAACACCATACTTATGGAAAGCTTTATCAAAATCCTGGAAAGCTAATCGACAGCCAGTGTGAAGAAACTTACCGGCGGCATCTTTAGCATGAATTGTTGTTATAATGGTTCCAGGCTCATGTCCAGGAGCCTCGAAAACATCAACCTCTGGTGGCCAGCTCTTATCGAACGGGAGCAACCAAAATGCTGGAACTAGGTATGGAGCTTGTGGAACAATCGCTTCAATTTCAAAGTAGCCATACATCTGCAAAAAGGATGTTCTGGTTGTCAGAAGCCCAGAGGTAAAAGCAAAACCAGGCAAGGCTGCATTTAAATTAGGAGGTATGCTACACGCAGTAATGAATAAATCTCCATTTCTCAACGAAAATGGATTAATACCTAGTGGCTTATTAGACTTGCCCATATACATAGGATCAACATAAATCTGTTGTTCCCTTGACTCAGGAAGTGTTCTTTTTACAACCCAATCATAGCCTAACCATTTCTTATTTACTTCATCATATCCTGTCTCTA
>NZ_JAELUD010000142.1:0-1443 GCF_016429185.1 Aquitalea sp. ASV11 | reverse complement strand
TCAAGCCGGTACTGCCGCCGGAAATGCTGACTGCCGAAACCAAGTATCTGGTCAACCCGACCGGTCGCTTCGTCATTGGCGGCCCGATGGGCGACTGCGGCCTGACCGGTCGCAAGATCATCGTTGATACCTATGGCGGTGCAGCACCGCACGGTGGTGGTGCCTTCTCCGGCAAGGACCCGTCCAAGGTAGACCGCTCGGCAGCCTATGCCGGCCGCTACGTGGCCAAAAACATCGTGGCCGCTGGCCTTGCCCGTCAGTGCCAGATCCAGGTTTCCTACGCCATCGGCGTGGCCGAGCCGACCTCGATTGCGGTGGATACCTTCGGCACCAACAAGATCCCGAACGAAAAGATCGTGGAACTGGTGAAGAAGCACTTCGACCTGCGCCCGAAAGGCATCATCCAGATGCTGGACCTGCTGCGCCCGATCTACGGCAAGACCGCGGCTTACGGCCACTTCGGCCGTGAAGAGCCGGAACTTACCTGGGAACTCACCGACAAGGCAGAAGCACTACGCAGAGATAGTGGGTTGTAAATCTTGAAATTTAAAATACCAACCGTTTCAGAACGTTTTGAGCATGTCATCAAGAATGCAATTGCAACGGGAATCACCAAAAGCGTCGGTATAGTCACTAACTTAGCCATGGTGCCACTGACGGTTGGCTATTTGGGCAGCGAGCAATATGGACTATGGATGGCAATCAGCTCCTTGATTGCCATCCTCCAGTTGATGGATATGGGAATTGGCAATGCTCTGATTAGCATGGTTGCACATAGCAAAAATGGGAAAACCGATCTCAGCATCAAGACACTTTTAGTCTCCGCGCTATGCGCTTTAACTACAATTGGAGTAGCCATCTTCATTATTGCAATGATCGCCACTCCATATATTAACTGGCAATGGCTTTTTAATTACAAAGATGCCTCACTAAATCAGCTTGCAACAGAAAGCATCCTGGCATTCATAGGGTATTTTTCCATCAATACTGCCCTGAGCGTAGTACAACCAATTCGACTAGGCATGCAGCAGGGGCACGCCAATGGGCTTTATAACACAACAGGGCAAGTTTTAAACATTATCACAGTCTATTTTGCGATAAAAAATAAGTCAGAATTACCAACTCTCATTATAGCATCAGTAGCAGGTACTATTCTTTGCAACATAGCCAACCTACTCACGCTAAAAGCAATACTACCAACAGAGGCGCTAGCCTTAAAAAAAATAAAACTAGCAGGCATACTGATATTTAAAAAAGGAAGTGGTTTTTTCATACTCCAATTGCTTAGTGTAGTGTCCTACAACCTGGACAATATTATTGTTGCGCATTATGCAGGACTTAACAAAGTCCCGGAATATAGCATAGCGATGAAGATTTTCAGCATGCCAGGAATGATACCTGTCTCTTATACACATCTCCGAGCCCACGAGACGAACGCAATAA
>NZ_JAELUD010000141.1:0-1565 GCF_016429185.1 Aquitalea sp. ASV11 | reverse complement strand
CCCTACGCCGATGAACGTTGCGTAGGAAACCTTGGGCTTTCGGCGAGCGGGCTTTTCACCCGCTTTATCGCTACTCATGTCAGCATTCGCACTTCTGATATCTCCAGCATCCCTTACGAGACACCTTCACAGACCTACAGAACGCTCCCCTACCATCTGCACTTACGTGCAAATCCGCAGCTTCGGTTATCAGTTTGAGCCCCGTTACATCTTCCGCGCAGGACGACTCGACCAGTGAGCTATTACGCTTTCTTTAAATGATGGCTGCTTCTAAGCCAACATCCTGGCTGTCTGGGCCTTCCCACTTCGTTTACCACTTAACTGATCATTTGGGACCTTAGCTGGCGGTCTGGGTTGTTTCCCTCTTGACGATGGACGTTAGCACCCACCGTCTGTCTCCCATGCTCGCACTTTCCGGTATTCAGAGTTTGCCATGGTTTGGTAAATCGCAATGACCCCCTAGCCATAACAGTGCTTTACCCCCGGAAGTGATACATGAGGCACTACCTAAATAGTTTTCGGGGAGAACCAGCTATCTCCGAGTTTGTTTAGCCTTTCACCCCTATCCACAGCTCATCCCCTAGTTTTGCAACACTAGTGGGTTCGGACCTCCAGTGCGTGTTACCGCACCTTCATCCTGGCCATGGATAGATCACTCGGTTTCGGGTCTACGCCCAGCAACTAAAGCGCCCTATTCGGACTCGGTTTCCCTACGCCTCCCCTATGCGGTTAAGCTTGCTACTGAACGTAAGTCGCTGACCCATTATACAAAAGGTACGCAGTCACCCCTTGCGAGGCTCCCACTGTTTGTATGCATCCGGTTTCAGGTTCTATTTCACTCCCCTCCCGGGGTTCTTTTCGCCTTTCCCTCACGGTACTGGTTCACTATCGGTCGATCACGAGTATTTAGCCTTGGAGGATGGTCCCCCCATCTTCAGACAGGATTTCGCGTGTCCCGCCCTACTTTTCGTATGCTCAGTACCAAGAATGAAATTTCGTGTACGGGGCTATCACCCACTATGGCGGACATTTCCAGGTCCTTCCACTATCTCAATCTCTATCACATACAGGCTATTCCGCGTTCGCTCGCCACTACTGACGGAATCTCGGTTGATTTCTTTTCCTCGAGTTACTTAGATGTTTCAGTTCACTCGGTTCGCTTCCACGTACCTATGTATTCAGTACGGGATACCCTTGCGGGTGGGTTTCCCCATTCGGATATCGCGGGATCAAAGCTCTATTGCCAGCTCCCCCGCGCTTTTCGCAGGCTTACACGTCCTTCATCGCCTGTGATCGCCAAGGCATCCACCAGATGCACTTAGTCGCTTGACCCTATCATTTCAGTAACCTGAGTTACCAATCCGACAGGATTGTGTTTGTGCGACATGTCACACCGCCCCTTTTGTGATGGCGACATGACATTAGATACAATCAAATTCCCAAGATGACGATTTGTCCCACTTGCAGAGTTAACTGCAGGTGTTTCATCTCGCCGTCTAATTAATTCGGCTTCTTCAGTTTGTTAAAGATCGGGCATTGTAAAAACAACGCAAACAGAAATTCAC
>NZ_JAELUD010000140.1:0-1573 GCF_016429185.1 Aquitalea sp. ASV11 | reverse complement strand
CCCCCCCCCCCCCCCCCCCCCCCCCCCCCCCCCCCCCCCCCCCCCCCCCCCCTCTTTTTTGCGTTCGTCTCGTGGGCTCGGAGATGTGTATAAGAGACAGGTCCATTTTGAATAGCACTCCCTTTAAAAGCTATGCCGTGAGGGAAAAATGATTCGACTTGTCATTTCCTCAAGTAGTTTTTTGTTGCGCCCTGATGTTTGTTTCGACCTGGCAAGCACAGCACATGAACGTGCTTTAGACTCTGTTATCCTGATTGACCTTAATGCAATTAAAAGCATTAACGGCACAAATAAAGAAAATTTCGAATCGCACAACAAAGTCAATTACATTAATTTGTCAAACTGGATCGTAAATGGTGCACCAGATCTCTATACTATTTCCATGTCGGCTAGAACTTATTCTGATGAATCTATTATAGTTCTTGATAGTACAGGACACCCAAGCGATATTATTTCTGCCGCCCTATTAAAGTGCCACCAAGCTTGGTTCCATCTAGATGAGTGGCACCGAGCATTTGTGTTGGTTTGTGATGATGCGGTTGTACACCGTTTCGCAGGAGAAGTGTCTGTCCTGTTTTGCATTCCAGCAGAAGTTGTTCAGGATAAATCTATAGCATGTATTACAAAAAAAATTCGGCACAGAGCCACTATAATGCGCTGGTTTGGCTGGAATGAGCCCCTCGTTCTAAAAAAAGTTGCCAATATTAAATTACGCATTGCCAAATTTTTAAGTAGATAATAATTTGAAAACTTTGACAGCCATGATACCAATTGATCCTGAAAGTATTTCAGTAGTTATCCAAGGCCCACTCTGCAGAAACCTTGCCCCAAACAGTGGTATCATTCGCTGCATTGAATCCATTCGAAAGCATTTGCCTGGAGCTGAAATAGTAGTATCAACATGGAATAGAGAGTGCGTAGATGATCTTCAAGACTGTAAAGTAATTACATCAGCAGAGCCATCAGAGTTTTATGACATATCTGGAAATCAGATAAACACCAATCGGCTAATTCGTTCAACACGAGTCGGAATCGAAACTGCTACAAGAGAATATGTCCTAAAATTCCGTGCAGATCATTTACTAACAAATGCCACTATAGCCTCCATAGCCGAGTATGATGATTCAGTAACTGAAAAAGACAGGCTTCTACGATGCCCGATTACTGTAACGAATCTATTTATTCGCAATCCCTCCCGGGTTCCGATGCTGTTCCATCTTTCCGATATTATACAGTTTGGCCTAAGGGATGATATGTTGAAAATATGGGACCAGGATTTACTGGCCGAAGAGAATCACTTTATCCAAGGGAAAATATCTCGGAATCCATTCGGAAATTTTATTGGTTATAGCAATCTTCGGGTCGTCCCTGAACAGGCAATTATTATTAGATGGCTAAGGTCTTGCGGATTTGAAATCACTATCGACCATGTCTGTCATGTAACCCGCAAAATGCTGATACTTTGGGAGGGGATTCTTGCCAATAATTTCAATGTCATTGATTGGCAGGATTCTGGAATTCATTTTCCGGTTAGATTTTTGAACACAGGATACTCCTTAAAAACCGTTTACTC
>NZ_JAELUD010000013.1:0-71492 GCF_016429185.1 Aquitalea sp. ASV11 | reverse complement strand
GAGCCAGGCTTCCGGATTCATCGGCAAAAAGCCCTGGATATCCGCCGCGGCATTCACCATGCCGGCAGCGCGGATCAGCGCATCCCCCGCCGTCCCCCGCCCGGCCACCAGCCGTCCGTCGTAGCTCAGCAGAATGCGCTTGCCACTGCCCGGCTGCGGCTTGAGCGCCAGCAGCCACTGGCTGGCCAGCGCCTCGGCCTGTGTCGGACGCCCCAGCGCCAGGCCAAGCTGACGCATGCCGTCGGCAAAAGCCTGCGGGTCGTCACTATGGTCAAGCTTTAGCACCTTCAGCCCCAGCGTGCTCAATTGCTGGTAGATGCCGGGCGGCTGGGCCTGATCACTGCCGATGACCAGATCGGGCTTGACCGCCAGTACCGGCGGTGCCGTCAGCGCGCGCGAGCTGCCAATCACCGGCACCCGTGCCAGTTGCGGCTGGCGCGCCAGCTTGTCGCGCCCCACCAGTAGCTGCTGGGCCTGCAGGGCCACCACCAGCTCGGCCACGTCGGCACTGAGCGCTACCACCCGCTGTGCTGCCTGAGCCGGCAGGGCGCAAGCCAGACACAACAATGTCAACCAAGCCTTAAGCCGCATGGTCCACCTCCAGTACCGGCAGCGCCGTGGCCAGTGCACGCCACGCAGCAAGCTCCGGCTCACCTTCGCGCCGCTGCCCAAAGAAACTGAGCACGCTTTCCCCTGCTGCATCGAATACTTCCACCGAGGTGATCACGCCATCACGGGTGGGGCGGCGCACCAGCCACAGTGCGGTGATTTCCTCTTCCAGGATGTGCAGATTGAAGGCCGGATCCAGCACGTTCAGCCAGGGGCCAACGCGGCGCACTGCCTTGATCGGCCCGGTGTGGATTTGCACCATGCCGCGATTGCCGACAAAAGCCATGATGGGCAAGGCACTGGCGGCCGCACCTTCCAGCAAGGCGGTCAGCGCCGTGCCATGCAGGCGCCAGGCAAAACCGGGCGGTGCCAGGCTAAAGGCTTGCTGACGCTGCAGGCCATAGCGTTTGAGCAGGGCATGAAAGTGATGCACATCCTGCAAGGCCAGCCAGGCATCGGCAAAGCCGCTGGTATCGCTGCTGGCGGCCAGCTGCGGCTGGGCGGCGATATTGATGCCAGCCGGTACCGGTACCAGTGTATCGGCCTGCATGCGGTGGGTCTGTACCAGGTTTTCCCAGGCGGGCAGCTTTTTCTCCTCCAGCAGGTACAGCTTGTTGATGGCTTCGCCCTGGGCATCAAAAAACTGCAGCGAATGCAGCAGGCCGTGCGCACCGGGCTGGCGTAGCGCATAGGCGTGCTGCCAGTGCGACAGGAACAGCCGCAGGTCCAGGCCATCCGGATTCAGCACCAGGCCGGTTTTTTCCGACAGGGTCAGGTTGAGGTACTCGCCATGGGTTTCGTGCACCACCACCTGATTGCGGGTGATGGATTTGAGCTTGCCCAGTGTCGCCAGCGCGGGCAACAGTTGCGCCGGCTGGCACTGCAAGGGGATGGTTTCCGGCAGGCAGGCCACCAGCGCGGCTTCGCTGACGCCCAGTACACTGGCCGCATCGCGCTGACGCAGATGGGTTTGTTCTTGCTTGAGCTGCTGATAACGCTGCAACAGGGTGGGTGTGGTCATGATGTCTCGTTTCAGAAGCTGGTTTCGATACTGGCGGTTACATAACGGCCGGACTGGGTGAAGCGGTCCATCGGATAGGCCGAGGACTGCAGGGTTTTGACATCGCTCCAGTTCCAGTACTTCTTGTTGGTGAGGTTGTTGACGGCCAGCCGCAGCGTGGTCTGTTTGTTAAGCCTGTACCAGCCGGACAGGTCCAGCACGCCATAGCCAGGGGTGCGGAAGTAGGCGCTGTTGCTGACATCGCCTGCTGCTTTCTTGGCCGATACCGTCCACTTGAGCGAGCTGCCCCAGCGGTCCTGCTGGTAAGCCAGGCTGTTGATCACGCGCAGCGGGTCCACCGAATCCAGTGCGGTGTGGTCGGTATCGTTGTAGCCCCTGGCCCAGGCCAGCGAGGAAGACAGCAGCCAGTCCTGGGCAAAGGCCCACTTAGAACTGGTTTCAAATCCGTAAATATGAGCCTGGGCGATATTCTGGTACTGGTAGTAGGTGGTGGAACCCGCCACAAAGCTCTTCTGCTCGATGAAGTTGTCGTACTTGTTGTAGAAGGCTGTGTTGTCCCAGTTCCAGCTACCACTGGCGTATTTGCTGCCCAGCTCGATGCCCTTGGAGGTTTCCGCTTTCAGATTCACATTGGGAATCAGCATCATGCGGTACATGCTGTAGTCGTGACCCAGGTACAGCTCCTCGAAGGTGGGCGCACGAAAGCCGGTCACCAGGTTGACAAAGCCGGTCAGCTGCTCGCTCAGCGCGGTCTTGATCGACAGCTTGGGCGACCATGCACTGGCGGAGAACTTGTCCTTGCTGGTGACGGTGCCGCTGTTGGCCAGATACACCGCGTCGTTTTCCGGCCGGATGCGCGACAGGTCGTAACGCAGGCTGGGAGTCAGGCTGAAGCGGCCCAATTCGAATTCATCCTGCACGAACACGCCAAACTGGTAGCCCTTGGTGGCCGGGTAGTATTTGGCATCCGTGCCCGTGCTCTTGGGCATGTCGCGTTCGGAATTCTTGTACACCAGCTCGGTGCCGGTAGTGAGATGATGTCCGCCCAGCTGCCAACCGGTTTGTCCGTTCAGACCCCACAGGTCCTGATCCCAGGTGTAAAGGTCGGTGGCGCGGGTGGTGGTGAGCTTGGTTTCATTCTGCCGGTCGCGCAGTTGCTGGTGGTAAAGCTTGAGCTTGACGCCATCGAAGTTGCCATCGCCACGATAGCGGTAGTCCAGCGCCATCTTGCTGCGCTTGACGCCCACATCCAGATTGTCTGCCCTGGTGCTGCCGGTAACGCCTTCCAGATAGTTGGTGTAGGTGGAGCGGCGGAAATCCTCCAGCGACAAGGTGAGCGCATGGTCGCCGTGATCGATGCCTACCTTGGCCAGCACGTTCTGTGTTTTCACCAGTTGCGGGTCCGCCTGGGTGCGGCTGGTGCCGCTGCCGCCCTTGTCCCCCATATTGTCGGTTTCTTCGGCACGGCGGCTGGTCACCATCAGCAGGCCGGACAGTTCACCCTGCTTGGTGGCCAGGGTTGCGGTGCTGCCCGTCCCCTTGCTGGAGCCATCATAGGACTGCTTGAATCCGCCGTAGAAGGTTTTGTCATCGTCAACAAAATCACTGGCCTGGAAGGTGCGGTAGCTGACTACCCCGCCCAGCGATCCGCCACCGTACAGACCGGATGACGGGCCCTTGATCACTTCTACCTGCTTGAGGGTATCCGGCTCGACAAAGTCCTTGCCGCCACGCCAGTTGGTCAAGGCCTGATCACTGGCACCGCTGTAGGTATCCGGCAGGCGTTCGTCATCCACCAGTGTAAGCACCCGGCTGCGCGCGCCGGACAGGCCGCGAATGGTGACTTCGGCGGCACCGAACTTGGAGTTCTGCCCTTCCACCGATACGCCCGGCACATCCTTGACGATGCCGTACAGATCACTGGCGGCGTTTTCATCCAGCTGGGTACGGGTCACCACATTGATATTGGGTGCCACCTTGTCCAGGTCTTCTTCCTTTTTGTTAGCCGACACGGTGACCTTGCTCAGGGTGGACACCGTTTCACTGTCGCTGCCGCTGGTAGTGGCATCAGCGTGGGCCAGTGCCGATGCCACGCTCAGCGCGATACTCGCCAGGACAAACTGTTGTTTCTGCATGTACTCACTCTCCAGACATCCGGACGCCACCGCCGGGGCAGGTTTCGTCTCTTGAATAAAATGAGAATGATAACCATTATCAAAATTATTTCAGTGAAGAATTCTTAATACAGACCAGGCTTTGCCTGGCGTAGCCTGTGATTACATGGACTTGCGGCACGGTGGCAGCGCATGCGGGCGGCTATCGCTGGCCACGGTCTTGCCCGTTCAAGCGTTGCTTCATGTATGATAATGATTATCATTATCATAAAACAGGATGGATGTGACAAATGAATGTCCTGATCGTCGAGGATGACCCACAGCTGGGCAGCTGGCTGCACCAGAAGCTGGAACACGCCGGTCACCACAGCACACTGGTCGATAGCGGCAACACCGCCCTCAGCCTGGTGGCTGGCGGCAGTTTTGACGCCATCGTGCTGGACCGCATGCTGCCCGATATCGATGGGCTGGATGTGCTGCAAGCCCTGCATGGCCAACAACATCCGCCAGTGATGGTGCTGTCGGCGGTGGATGCCGCCAGCGACCGTGTTGCCGGCCTGCGCGCCGGTGCCGATGACTATCTGGGCAAGCCGTTCAACTTCACCGAACTACTGGTGCGGCTGGAAATCCTGGTGCGGCGCTGCCTGCCGGACTACAGCCAGCGCCAGCAGATTGGCGATCTGCTGATCAACTACCGGGCGCGCAAGGTGTCGCGTGCGGGCCTGGCCATCGAGCTGACCGAAAAGGAATTCGATTTGCTGTGCGTGCTGGCGGAAACCCCGGGCAAAACCGTCAGCCGCAGCGTACTGCTGGAAAAGGTATGGGGTTATCAGTTCGACCCGCAAACCAATCTGATCGACGTACATGTCTCCAAGCTGCGCAGCAAGCTGGATCGACAGTTCGATACGCCGCTGATCCGCACCATCCGCGCCGTTGGCTATGCGCTGGGCTAAGCGCCTGCGCCGGCTGGCTGACACCAGTACGTTCCGCCACGCCGCCATTGTTGCCTGGGCCATCCTGCTGATTGCACTGGGTGCCATGCTGCTGAGCAGTTACCTGATCGACAAGCTGATCCGCGAGCATGTGCGCGACATTGTCAGCACGAATCTGCACAACCAGTCCCCATTGCTAGGACAACATGGTCACCTCCCCCTGCTCACCAGCCTGCTGGCCAATACCCGCCAGGAAGGTGACGGCATCCACAGCCTGCTGCTGGCACCCGATGGAGAAGTCCTGTTTGGTGCCGCCTACCTCAAGCAGCTGCAAAGCTGCTGGCAACGCTGTCCGCCAAGCGAGGTAGATGCAGCACTGGTGGACCGTGCCGGTGAGGCACACCATTTCCAGGGCATGCAGCTATCGCTGCCCGACCAGTCCTACTATCTGGTGGTGTATGACATCCTGCCCATGCAAACACGGGTCAAGGTGCTGCCGCTGGTCATTGGCAGCGGCTTGTTCCTGCTGCTGATCACCAGCCTGGGCCTGGGGCTGTACGCCAGCATGTTGAGCATGCGACGGGTGGATGACATCCGCCAGACGCTGCGTGGCTATATCGGCGGCAATCGCAGGCTGCGACTGCCAGAAGCTGCCCATGGCGATGAATTCGACCTGCTGGCGGCCGACATCAACCGCATGCTGGACCAGCTCAACCACCTGATGGACGAACTGAAGGATGTCAGCAGCCACATGGCGCACGAACTGCGCACCCCGCTCACCCGCCTGCACCAGCAACTGGAAAACGTGGCCGAGCACGCCCGTTTCGGCCCCACCGCCGATGCCATTCATCGCGCGCTGGAAGAGGCCGAGCGCATCCAGCGCATGTTCAAGGCCATCCTGCGCATCGGTGAAGTGGAAAGTGCGCGCTGCGCTCATGCCTTTGCCTGGTTTGGCGCCGACAAGCTGCTGCAGGAACTGGCCGACTACTACCAGCCGCTGGCCGAATGCAGCCAGGTGACACTGGAGATCAGCGTGCAGCCCGCATCGCAGCTTTATGGCGATCAGGCCCTGTTGTTCCAGGCCATGGCCAATCTGCTGGAAAACGCCTTCAAGTACGGCAAGCCGGCCGGCCAGATCCAGCTATTTGCCCATATTACGCAGCAGGAAGCACAACTGGGCGTTGCCGACGAAGGCAGCGGCATCCCGCCACATCTGCGCAGCGATGCCACCCGCCGCTTCCGCCGCCTTGGCAGCCGCGAGGATGCACCGGGGCATGGCCTGGGACTGGCGCTGGTCAGCGCCATTGCCCGGCTGCATGGCGGCGAGCTGCAATTGCGCGACCGCAAGCCGAGCGGGCTGTTGGCGTGCATCGTACTGCCGCAAGTCCCAGGATCAGCCTGAGCACCGGTTTCAGGCCAGTTGGAAAAAGTGCTGCAACAACTGGCCAAAGCGGTGATAGGCCGCGCGTGCACCATCCAGTACGGCCTGATGCTGCTCCGGCGCAATACCCTCACTATCGAGCGAGGCGACAAACTGCCGCCAGGCCGCCGCACGTCCTGCCGGATAAGCCGCCAGATTGCGGGCGCCAAAGTCGGCAGTCAGCCCCAGCGCTTCCTGGGCCTGCTTGAACAGAAAAGCCGCCCCCAGAGTGGAGCCTTCCGACACGTACAGCCACCCCAGCGCAGCCGGCATCCGTACATCATCGGTGGCGACATCGCCGCAGGCCGGGACGGGATGGCCCAGATCGGCCAGGTCATCACCCGAGGCCTGCATGCGGCCACGGCTGTCCAGATCGCTTACCGCCTGCTGCAATTGCGTATCGGCAAACAGATGATCGATATCACGCTGAAACACATACTGGGCTGCCACAAAGCGAGCGTAGTTCTCCCGGCTCTCAAAGGGCTGCGCCTGCTCCATCAGCGCATGCATGTGTTCGTGCAGGCTGCTGGTTTCGGTTTTCAGGCGCTGGGACAGCGCCGGTGCGGCAGTAAGGTTTGACATGTGCTGCTCCTGTAGTCTGGCCGCAAGGCGCTGGCCATGCGGTATTGAGAATAAATATCAATTGAGCCAGAAAAACTGCTACAGGACACGTTAAGTTATCTTCATGCAAACCCGCTCCAGCATACACAGCGGCCGTGCCGAGATAAAAAAAACCCCCTGACGGGGGTGGAAGTAATGCTCTGGGTCGAACAGGGCAAAGGAAGGGATTTGATCGGATAAGCTGTCTGATCAGGACTGTGTGGCCACCTTGGCTTCACGCGAACCCATCCACGGTGTGCCATACATGCGCGAGCGCACCCAGCCCACCACCAGCAGGGCCAGCGACAGCAGGCCGGTACTGATGACTTCGACCTGGTGTTCCGGGCGAATGGCCATCAGCACCACCACGGCACAGATAAAGACAATCACGATCCAGGTCAGGGTCGGGAACATCCACATGCGGAAGGCCGGGGTTTCGCCATTGGCTTCCATGCGCTGACGCATGCGCAGCTGGGAAATGGCAATCACCAGGTACACCAGCAGGGCGATGGTGCCGGAAGTGGCCAGCAGGATGTCGAACACTTCCTTGGGCATCAGGTAGTTGGCAATCACGGTCATGAAGCCCACCACCATGGAACCCAGTACCGCCTTTTGCGGCGTGCCGTTGGGGGCGATGTCGCCAAACATCTTGATGGCATCGCCACGGCTGGACAGCGAGTACAGCATGCGCGAGGCGGTATACAGCGCGGAGTTCAGGCAGCTGGCCACCGACACCAGTACCACCACGTCAACAATGGCCTTGGCATTGGGAATGCCGATCAGCTGCAGGGTGCGCTGGTAGGAACCCAGGGCGGCCAGTTGCGGGTCGTTCCAGGCCACCAGTGCGGTCACCACGAAGATGGAACCCAGATAGAACAGGCTGATCCGCCATACCACCGAGTTGGTGGCCTTGGTGATCTGCTGCTGCGGATTGTCCGATTCGGCCGCAGCAATGGTGACGATCTCGGTCCCCAGGAAGGTAAACATGGTGGTGAGCATGGCCCCCAGCACCGCACCAAAGCCCTTGGGCATGAAGCCACCCTGGTCGAACAGGTGTGCAGTACCGCTGACCTGGCTGCCCGGAATCAGGCCGAACATGGCTGCTCCGGCCACGGCCAGGAAGGCCACGATGGCAATAACCTTGACCAGCGCGAACCAGAACTCGAACTCGCCGTAGTTCTTCACGCTGAACAGGTTGGTGATGGTCAGCAAGATGGTGATGCCCAGCGCAAAGGCCCACATCGGCACGCTGGCAAACCAGGCATGCAGGATGGTGGCGGCGGCATTGGCTTCCAGCGGAATCACCAGCACCCAGAACCACCAGTACAGCCAGCCGATGATGTAACCGGCCCAGTGCCCGATGGCACGGTCGGCATAGGTGGAAAACGAGCCGGTATCCGGCGAGGCAACCGCCATTTCACCCAGCATGCGCATGACCAGCACGACCAGCAGGCCTGCCATGCCATAGGCCAGCAGCACGGCCGGGCCGGCTTCGGCGATAGCATGGCCGGAGCCCACAAACAGGCCGGCGCCAATCACACCGGCAATGGACAGCATGGTGACGTGACGTTGCTTGAGCCCGTGGCTCAAGCCTTGTGATGAAGCACTCATGAAAGAATCTCCCAAAACCGGCAGCCTGCGTGGGCACGGTCTGCCAGTCATGTCGTTTTATTGTTTTATGTTTTTTGAAATGACCCACATTACTTCTTGGACACAGGCGACACCCTGCCGCTACCGGCAGGCAGCGGTGGTGCACGCCCGTGCTTACAGCTAGCCGGGGCAGAAAGGCCGACCGGGACGGATCAGCCTGGCCTGCCTGACGGCATCAGGCCTTCAGCGCGGCTTCCAGCTTGGCCAGCGCTTCGGCGAAGATTTCGTCTTCGATGGTGAGCGGGAACAGGAAACGCAGCACATTGCCGTACACCCCGCAGGTCAGCAGGATCAAGCCGGATTCCAGCGCCTTGGTCTGTACCTTCTTGGTGAATTCGGCATCCGGCTGGTGCGTGCCCGGCTGGTTGAATTCAACAGCCACCATGGCACCCAGGCCGCGTACGTCGGCAATCTGCGGAATGTCGCGTTTCAGGCTGTGCAGCTTTTCCTTCAGCAAATCGCCCAGCTTGTTGGAACGCTCCAGCAGGTTTTCTTCGCGGATGACATCAATCACCGCACCGGCAGCAGCCAGGCCCAGCGGGCTGCCGGCATAGGTGCCACCCAGCGCGCCGGGAGCCGACACATCCATCAGCTCGGCCTTGCCCACCAGGGCGGACAGCGGGAAGCCACCGGCCAGCGACTTGGCCATGGTGGTGAGGTCAGGGGCAACCGGGTAGTGCTCCATGGCAAACAGCTTGCCGGTACGGGCAAAGCCGGCCTGCACTTCGTCGGCAATCAGCACGATGCCGTGGGTATCACACAGCTGGCGCAGTGCCACCACCCACTCTGTCGGTGCGATATTGAAACCACCCTCGCCCTGTACCGGCTCGAAGATGATGGCGGCTACGCGCTTGGCTTCGATATCGAACTTGAACAGCTTTTCGATGCTGGCCAGCGAATCCTCAACCGACACACCGTGCATGGCATTCGGATAAGCGGCGTGGTAGATCTCGCCTACAAACGGGCCAAAACCGATCTTGTACGGGGCCACCTTGCCGGTCAGCGCCATGCCCAGCATGGTGCGGCCGTGGAAGGCACCGCCAAAGGCAATCACACCCGGACGGCCAGTGGCAGCGCGGGCCACCTTGATGGCGTTCTCCACGGCTTCGGCGCCGGTGCTGAAGAAGGCGGTTTTCTTGGCGAAATTGCCCGGTGTCAGCTGGTTCAGCTTTTCAGCCACGCTGACATAGGATTCGTAGGGAATGATGGAATACGAGGTATGGCTGAAGCGGTTCAGTTGCTCGGCCACGGCGGCCTGCACCTTGGCATGCAGATGGCCGGTATTCAGTACGCCGATACCACCGGCGAAGTCGATATAACGGTTGCCTTCCACATCCCATACTTCGGCGTTCTTGGCCTTGTCGGCAAAGAACGTACACATGACGCCCACGCCACGCGGTGTTGCATCCGCCTTGCGCTGCATCAGGTCCTTGTTGCTCATGCTGTTTCTCCTGTCATTGACAAAACGAGTGGCAATTTTTTAAACAGTCGATACCTGACTACAGTATCCAAAGCTGTCAAATCCTTGTATCAACTGGATTTTCCATTGCATCTCGGCGCACAAATTCTAATCACGCGTTTAACAAAACGCCACAATGAATATTATTTTAAACACTGAAAAGTGACAGGCAGTCACGGGTGATGACAGGGCAAGCCATTGAAAAAAAAGCTTTTATCAGGAAATTTGAACACAGGAGAAAAACGATGAAAATTCAGCAAAAACACATCAATTTCCCGATAAAAGCCAAGCAGCAGCGGCCAAACCGGTCAGGTGTCTTCACGCAAAGAAATATGACATGAACAAGTTGAAAAACAGCAGATAGACATGGCAGAACGCGGATTCACCGCGTCTGAAACATGGCGCGCATGGCGCACGGCTCATCGCCAGTGGCAATGAGCGCAAGGGATGGTACAAGCCCGGCAAGCAGTCCTACCAGCAGTTGCTGGTGCTGACAGTGCCACCCGTGGAGGTGACATTGGTTTTGTTACCCAGAGAATCCAGCTGATAGATCACACAGGCATCGCTGGCCTGCACACTGCCGGTCACTGGGGTGGCTTGAAGCGTGTAGCCAGGTACCGTGCCGCTGGTAGCCGAGGCCACCGTCACCGTGTAGTAGTTCTGGCTGCTGCCGGGGACAGAAATGCTGTTGGCACTGTAGCCCAGCGTGGTCGGCTGGGAGGCGTACACATTGTTCAGCGCGTAGTAGGACTCCTCGCGTGCAGCCAGCTCCAGCAACGCTGTCTTGGCTGCCGGGCGGTTCCCTTTTTGCACATAGCTGGTATATGCCGGAATGGCAATGGCCAGCAGGAGCCCCAGAATGGCCATGGTGACCACCAGTTCCACCAGGGTAAAACCGGTCACCGGTTTGCGGCTGTGTTTCATGTTTATCTCAATTCAATCCAGGTCAGACGGGAGCCACTGGTGGAAACACCCTGGGTGTTGACCGCAATAACATTACCGGTGGCGTAGCCGGATGAGGTTTGATACACCAGATAGGTTGCCCCGCTATAGGTCACCACCTGGAAAGAACCGGTGGCACTCAATTGCACGGCATTCACCACCAGCCCGTTCACTCCGCTGAAGGTGCCACTGCTGTTGGCAAAATAGGAGGTGGTGAAATTGCCGCCACTGGCCGGGCTCAAGGCATAACTCCAGCCGGTATCCACACTATTGGTACAAGACGTGATGTTGTTGACCGCGGGAATGGTGGTACTGAAGGTAATTGCCCCGTTCAGGTATTGCGGGTTGTAGATCAGTTGCTCGCTCTGGCTGCTGCTGTAAGGGAAATAAAACTTCCAGCCATACTGGGTATTGCTGGTGCAGGACGAGGTATCCACCCAGCACACGGTATTGCTGGTAGTGGCACCATACGTTGCCACCGTGGTACTGCTGGAGGTAGTGGTGGAGCTGAGGGTTTGCGTTACCAACTGGGAGGCGCTCAAGGTACCCGGGCTATTGGAGGTGGTGGCAAACTGGGTGGAGGACAGCGCATTCCAGGCACTGACATTCCAGTCCCACACACCATAGAAATACTGGTCACCAGAAGCATAGGTGCTGGAACTGCTGACCGTGGCCGACACCTTGCTGCCGGTGCCGAAATACACCATCACCCGCGGCAGGGTCGAGCTGGCCTTCAGCGTGGCGACCACCGGCTTGGTGGTGATGGGCTGCAATGTCTTGGTGGTGGTGCTGCCGCTGGTGGTGGTATTGACCGGGGTGGAGAACAGCGGCTGCTTGGTGCCGGAATAGCTGGACACCACCCATTTGGTGGGGTCGCTGCTGGTCAGGTCAAAACGCCACATATTGCCGAACAAGTCGCCGGCATAGACGTAATCGGCAATATTGTCGCTGTCCAGATCCACCGGGGTGACATAGTAAATGCCGTTATTGGAACTGTTGCCGGTAGGGTCCTTGCTGGGGCCATAGCCGGTAGAGTATTCGTAGAAGGTTTCCGCCCCGGTGCTGGGGTCTATCATCATCACGAAAATGGACGCCACCCCGGTTGAACTGTTGTAGCCATTTCCGAATACCGCACCCCATTTGCCGTTATGAAAACGGGTGATCACCGGCGTGCCGACGGTGTAACCCAGATCACTTCCGCAAGAACCATTAGTGTAAGTACAACTGATGGTTGAACTGTTCCACTCCCCTTTTACCAGGCTGGCGGCATTGGATTCGGAGAAATTGGCCGGGGTGGTGACATCCAGCGCATAAATGCCCTTGCCACCGGTACCCATGCCGCCCACCAGCCAGGTATGCCAGCTGTTGTTGTAGAACACGTCGCCGCTACCCGGTGTGGCATCCACAAAGTAGGCATGCGAATAAATGATGTTGCTGTAGCTGGCCAGATTGGATGTCACCACCGTACCCGGTACGTAGGCCAGCAATTCCTTGCCGTCATTGGTACTGCTGCTGTCGTACACCCCGGAGCTGTTGTAAGCCCCGCTACGGAAGCCATGCAGCATGCCGTCGTTGGCACCGACAAACACCATATTGGTACGCGTCAGGTTATTGGTGGCAAAGGTGGGATACGTCACCGCGCTGCTGCCGTTTTCCGGCAGAGAGGCCCCACTGACAATCTTGTCCGACCAGGTAGCGCCATAGCTCTTGAGCGGCGGTCCCACCCAGGTCGGGCCTGAGTTGATCACATCCCCCATCACACTGGTACGCGCGCGATAGGTGCTGGTTTCGTTGCTGCGGTCGCCGCGCAGATAAGCCGCCAGGGTGGAGGAAGAATTCAGCGCCGTCTGTTGCGTGCTGCTCAGATTGCCCAGCTGAAATGCCACGCCAGCCTTGCTACTGTCATTCCAGCTCAGAATGCTGCGACTGGCGGAACCCTGCGCGCTGGCAATGGTGGTGCCGGTGGTGGAGCAAGCACCCCCTGTCAAATTGCAGCCGCCATCCCAGGTGGCCGTACTGGCAAGCGATACCGTGCCGGATGAGCTGGCGGTGATGGCGTTCGATGTCACCCCGCCATACCAGTTGCTGGAATTGTAATAAGCCAGATAAGCCTGGCTGCCGGTCTGTACTTCGGACGACTGCTGGTTAAGCCCGGCACCGCTATTGGACGTGGTCAGCGGGGCCGCCTGGAAGCAGGTGATTTCGTGGTAGTTGGTGGAACCACCGGTCGAAGCGGCAAAGCCGAAAGTCAGATAGGACGGCAGGGTACCGCCAATCGAGGTGATATCGATGCCATTGGCAATGGTGGTCCAGGTGCCGCCGTTATAGCTGTAACGCAGGGTCAGCAAGTTGCCGGTGGTGATTTGCAGCTGATAGCTATGTGGCTTGGCACTGGCCCGAGTGGTGGCCGATTCATATAGCGGAGTGCTGCTGGACACCTTGTATGCCCCGTTGGTAGTACCACTCAGGCTGTAAAACGGGTAATCCGAAATGGCTGTGCCATTGAGGCTGCCATTCTTGCACATGTTGATGATGGAAGTTGAGCCATAGCTGGGATAGGTGTCATTACTGATATCGCCCTTGCCACGAATGGCAATCGCCCCGGCGGTTTGCCCTGAACTGCTCCCCGATGCCGTGTTATCGCTTTTATTGGAAAAATTGCCGAATTCATCCATGCCGATGGCCAGATAGCCATTGTGAATCCCGGTTGAGCCATAGCCGGTCATGGTTTTGTTGGTGGCATTGCCGCTTTGATTGGAGCAGGAATAACCCAGCGAACCACCATTGGCCCCCAGCGAAGAGGGTGCGGTAATCTTCTGCGCAGAGGACAGCAGGAAAAAACTCAAGCCATCCGCCCCGCTGCCGCCGTAACTGTAGCTGGTCCAGGTAGCATTGATGCCGGTACTGGCCGGGAAGGCATAGCCATTGCTGTCCCCCGCATAAATGATGCCGCCAGTCTGGTAATTATTATTGTTGGTCAGTCGCAAGGCACCTTTGCCGGAGGCATCGGGAATGGTACCGGTGGTACCACCGGTACCGGAGCCGCAAGCCGGAATGATGCCGGCACTGGTGGAACTTGCAGCCCCGGACGAACCTGCCGTGGTGCTGCCCGCAGTCAGACAGGCCCCCGGGCTGCTGGTACTGGTCGTGGTCTGGCTGGCACTCAATGCACCATAGGCATACCAGTTGACCGAGTTGGCGGTACCGGTGAAGTTGTCCACCACGGTCAGGGTGGAGGCGGCGGCAACGCCACTGCACAACAATCCGCCCCAGCCCAGCCATTGCAGCAAGCGGTTTGCATGGCACTCAAGATTGGCTGTATTCATCTTGTTCATCTGCTGTTTTCTCCCCGCAAGCAGGTGGCTGGCTGGTTTACTGACCGACATTCTGCACACTGCCGGAAGTGCTCATTGCATAGGTGCTTTGCAGTACGGTTACCGCCTGGCTGTTACCGCCATAACCGACTGCACTGATGCGATAGATGCTGTAACCGGTAGTACTGCTGACACCGACGTACTGGATGTAGAACATGGGCTTGGCGGCATACATGGACACCCCGCCAGAGGCAATGCTCATGCCGCTGGGGGTATAGCTGACACCGACAGTCCACGGCACCGTAGTGGGGCTGCTCAGCGCATTGGAGCACACCACCGCACTGGTCACGACCGAGGAACAGCTGCTGCCGGTACTGCCATTACCCTGCGCCAGCCACCATTCGGCATACACCAGCGCCGCCTGGGCGGCCTCGAAGGAACGCCCCTTCTCGCGAAAGCCGCCGGCCATCTTTCCTTGCAGACCCATGCTGCGCATCAGCATCACGCACAGGATGGCGATGATCATCAGAAACAGTAACGAGATGATCAAGGCAAAGCCCCGGCTATGCTGCTGACACCTTCGTCTGGCTGGTGGCCGCATCCGCACGTTCCTCATTGCTGGTTTGGCAGGGATATGGTTTGCGAGAAGGTGACCGATTGCGGTGCCACCCCCTGCTGAAAACAGTAAAGCTGGGTGATGACCGGCTTTACTGCATACACATACGACCAGTTACTCACCACACCGGCTGATGCATAGCGCGTGACCGAGCCGCTACCGGACGGGTCCAGCCCATACAGGAATTTCACATTGCTGATGCCAACATAGCCGACACGATTGCAGGTGGTGGCCGCAGACAGATTGACACCGCCCACCACTCCGACCGCCGTTGCCCCATTCAGGCCACAGGTCAGTTGCAGTGCAGTGGCAGATGCCGATAACTGATTGATATATGTCGCCGTAGTGGAAGAGGCATTGGTCCCGCCCTGACAATTCACCACTCCATCGTTCTGTGC
Source organism: Aquitalea sp. ASV11 (assembly GCF_016429185.1). NCBI lineage: Bacteria > Pseudomonadati > Pseudomonadota > Betaproteobacteria > Neisseriales > Chromobacteriaceae > Aquitalea > Aquitalea sp. ASV11. Next base: position 56,417 of record NZ_JAELUD010000013.1, on the reverse strand, counting down.
ACTCTGGTAACGCACATAGAGCGTGTCAGGGCTACTGGCGACACCGCTATCCACCCCGTAAATGACTTGCCCGGCAGTGAAGGACACACCGCTCACCGTGGTGCTGTCCGCCGCCAGTGCGGTAGAAACCGTGGCCGAGGCTGGATTGGGAAAATACCCGGCCGACTGGATGACCTGACTGAGAATGGTCATGGCCATGCGCTGGTCATCCTGCATCTGGGCAACCCCGCCCTGCTGCAGGCTGGTTTGCTTGAACGACAAAAATAACGCCGACAAGGCCAGCAGAAACAGCAGGCCGATGGTGATGGCCACCATCAGCTCGATCAGCGTCAGACCCTGCTGCAGGCGACGATTCGCAACACCTTGTGTCATGGCTGCACCACCATCTGGTAACTGGCCGAGGCAAAGGCGCTGCTGGCCGTCGTGGAGGTCAGGGCGGGAGCCATGGTTTTTTCCTGCCAGGAAACGGTGATAGTACAAGACACCGGTGCCGTGCTACTGGAGGCGCAAGAGAAGGTGCCGGATGCAGATGGCAAGGCTAGCTGGCTGGATGACAGCTCACTGCTCCATTGCGACACATCATAGCCAGCCACCTGGGATGCCGTGCAGGTGCTGCTGCCGCAACTGCCGGTATTGAGTGCCAGCACCGTGCTCTGGCTCACCGTGCCGCTCACGTTTTGCCAATACGCCGTATTGGCATGCATGGCGGCAGCCAGACTTTCTGCCTTGATGGCCGCAATACCTCGCATGCGCGCGGTATTGGTATTGTTGATGCTGAGCGCCTGCACACCAGCCATGCCCAGCAAGCCAATCGAAATCACCAGCAGGGCAACCAGGACTTCCAGCAGGGTAAAACCGGCAGATAACGGTGTTTTGGCCATCTCCATCTCAGCAGCTCCCGAATGCGTCACTGTTGCCGGACTTCACCACATGCAGCAGGCCGGCATTACTCACATACAGACATTGCTTGTTGAACTGGTTGGCGCTGGTGCTGGCAGTGGCCGCGGCCACCGTGAACTTGCCGGTGGTGCCGGTACCCAGACGGGAAAAACAGATGCCGTTGGAAGTATTGCTGCCGGAATAGGCAAAGGTGATGGAATCGCCGGTTGTCACCCCTGAGGCAACACGCAGTACCGAACTGGCAGCCAAGCCATTGCTTACCGTACAGGTATTGCCACTGGCCAGCATCACCACCCAGCCGGTGGCCAGACTGCTGGCGTTATTGCATGTGGGAGAGCTGCTGCCGGGATTGCTGGTGGCACACAACAGCACGTTTTGCCCCTGCTTGATTGCCTCGTTTCTGGCATAAGCCAGGTCCAGGCTCAAGGCATTGATTTCAGCGCTGACATTGCTGCTATCCAGTGAGGTGCGATAGCCAGCTACCGCCATTGCCATCACGATGCTGGCTATCACAATGACAATCATCAGCTCAAACAAGGTATATCCAGCAGACTTTATCAAAGCGAATACACCTTTTTAAAATCAGGCACATCAAGGCAAGGAAAACGCGATCACGTTTATTGAACATTAACCAGTTAAATCCTGATTAATCAAACGAGCAAATACTAACCCAAAACAATAATCACTCTCCACAAGCCGGCAATGGCAATAAAATAAATAAATGTAAATATTTGCCAAAAATCGTATTCAGCCACCAACAAATCATGCGAACACCAAAATAAACAAAATGTACTTCATGAATAAACAGCGTTCAGTCATAAAGCCCTGCCCTGCCAATATTCATGCACAGGACGCCACAACTCAGGACAGGAGTCCGTTGGTTTATTGCACTAAAGTCGTATAGGAGCACGCTCTCCCACGCTATAGGCTGCAAGCATGACTCCGGTCATGAACAGGATGCATTTTTCCGCAAGCAGCTTGGGGCAGCTTCCAAAGCCAGCCCGTCAATAATGGAGACAACACAGTGACCACCACGACTTTCTTTATTCCTGCTGTCAACGTCATGGGTGCCGGTTGCCTGAAAGACGCCATTCAATCCATCCAGGCTTATGGCTTTCGCCATGCACTGATCGTTACCGACAAGGTGCTGGATGAAATTGGCGTCGCAGGCCGGATCAGGGATTTGCTGGCCGAGCGAGATATCCAGGCCACCATTTTTGCCGGGGCCAAGCCCAACCCGACCATTGCCAATGTCGAAGCGGGCCTTGCCGTACTGCAGGAAAAGAAATGTGACTTTGTCATCTCGCTGGGCGGCGGCTCGCCGCATGACTGTGCCAAAGGCATTGCGCTGGTGGCCACCAATGGCGGCAAGATTGCCGATTACGAAGGGGTGGACCGCTCGAAAAAACCGCAGCTGCCTCTGGTGGCCATCAATACCACCGCAGGTACGGCCAGCGAGATGACCCGTTTTTGCATCATCACCGACGAAGCACGCCACGTGAAAATGGCCATTGTCGACCGCAATGTCACCCCCATCCTGTCCGTCAACGACCCAGACCTGATGATTGCCAAACCCAAAGGCCTGACCGCGGCCACCGGCATGGATGCGCTCACCCACGCCATCGAGGCTTATGTTTCTACCGCCGCGACGCCCATCACCGATGCCTGCGCGCTCAAGGCGGTATCGCTGATTTCCCAATACCTGCGCAGCGCAGTGGAAAACGGCAAGAACCTGGAAGCCCGCGAACAAATGGCCTATGCCGAGTTTCTGGCCGGCATGGCGTTCAACAATGCGTCCTTGGGCTATGTCCACGCCATGGCCCACCAGCTGGGCGGGGTGTACGACCTGCCGCACGGCGTCTGCAATGCCCTGCTGCTGCCGCATGTGGAGGCGTTCAATGTGCAGACATCGGCCGCCCGTCTGTCTGACGTCGCAGCCGCCATGGGTGTCAACACCAATGGACTCACGGCAGAAGCCGGCGCCAAGGCCTGCCTGGTGGCCATCCGCAAACTGGCCGCCGATATTGGCATCCCGGCTTCGCTAAGTGAGCTAGGGGTCAAGCGGGAAGATATTCCGCTGCTGGCGCGCAATGCACTGAAAGATGCCTGCGGCCTGACCAACCCGCGCCAAGCCACCCAGGCAGAGATTGAAAGCATTTTCGAAGGGGCGATGTAAGCCCCTGCCGGGCTGGCCGGGGTAGACATCCCCGGCCATATAAAGCAAAACCGCCAACCTTTACGGGCTGGCGGTTTTGCTTTGTAGCACGTGGCGTCTGATGATAGCGCCAGCAACAAGGCTGCTTACTGATGACAGCTACCGGTATTGGTTTGGCTGCAATACAGGATGTTACCGTCCTGATCGACCGAAATGGTTTCCGTGCCGGCCTGCGACATGCCATTCACCGGTGTGGCCACCAGCGAGAAGGTATCCGCCGTGGTGCCGCTGGCGGCAATCGTGTAGAGCGTGGTGCCATTGCTGGGTGCGGTGGTCAAAGGCAGGGTGGCCGAGGCGTAAGTACCCTTCTCCGCATACCAGCGCGACATGTAATGGGCATTCTCTACCAGATTGGCCTTGGCGGCCGCCTGGTTACCCTTGATGACATGCTGGGTGTAAGAGGGATAGGCAATGGCAGCCAGAATGCCGACAATCGCCACCACGATAACAAGTTCGATCAAGGTAAAACCCTGCTGTTTGTTCATAGCCACCTCAGAAAATTTCACGCCAGCCAATACGCCGCCCCACCGACGTGGCTTTGGGAATCAGCTTGCCCGCCGCCACATTGCCGTTGCTCCCCCCCGTCCCGCCCACGTAGAAAGTGAGTACTTCATTGGTATTGGTGGAAGAAGGATAAGGATAACTACCCAGCTGGCCGCCATCGGTAGAAGTGTAGTCCCCCAGATTCACCGTGGTAACGGTAAAGGCAATGGACAGCGCCGACGGAATGCCGATGTTGTAATTGATGCCGGACGGAATATTGGTTTTTTTATCAGTAAAACTTACTGTGTCACCATCGGGCGAAGTGGTACTGGTATTGATCTTGCCATCGCCATTCAGGTCGAAAGCCGGTGTCGACGGAGCCCCGCCAGTCATCAGGTCCAGTGCCATCACCCAGCCGCTTTGCTGGTTCACATTACTGCATACCAATGAACTACCTTTCAGCACCTGAGTGGTGAAGTACAGCTTGCCCAGCGCCACCACCGGCTGGTAGAGCATGCGCTCGCCATTTGTACTGTTCATATTGAACACCCAGCCTGCGCGATTACCGCTTGGCCCCACTGACAAACCACCGGTCGTGGCCGCATCGCTAATGGTGGTGGTTTCGCGGAACACCACACTGCTGCCAAGTTTTCCTGAAGCAGTAGAGGTTGTGGAACCGTCAATGGAAGCAGTGCCATTCAGATTGGCCACTTCGGCATCGGTAATGAAGGTGGAACTGCTGTAAGTCAGGTTGGTTTTGGTCTGGTCGTCGTAAATGCCGTACAGTGATTGCGGATACACCGTAGTGCGGTCGTTATAGCTGGTGTTTTCGTACATCATGCGGCCGGTACCGACGTATACCATGTAACCACCACCTGGGATGGCATAAATGGCCGGGGCCGCCACGATGGGCTGATTGGCCTGGGCGGTAAAGAACTTGCTGACCGACGTCGTCTGATCACTGCTGGTTTGCAATTTGAAGCGCCAGACATTACCGGACTGATCACCCGCATAAACATAATCCGCCACCTTGTCCCCATCCACATCCAGCACAGCCGGAGAGGACAGGCCATTGCTGGCGGTTCCGGTATCAATCTCGTACAACATGGCACCGGTTTTCAGGTCAATCACCATCAGGGTGGTGGCTTTATTGGTGGAGTCATAGCCATTGCCGGTAATCATCGCCCATTTCTTTTTCCCGCCATAATAGACTTGGGCAATCACCGGCTTGGCAAAGGTATAACCCAGATTGGTAAAGCCGGAATCTGTCGGTACATGGTCCCACAACACATTGCCGGCACCGAATACACTGCCACCAGTCAACAGCGATGGGTTGGCCACGGTATTGCTGATATCCAGCGCAAACAACCCCTGGCCGCCCTGTGCCATGCCGCCGGTCAGCACCGAGGTGGTCGAGGTAGAAAACTGGTTATCCCCGCCACTGACATTGTTGAAGGTCAGATTGCCATTGACAAAATACAGGTGGGGTTGTGCAGCCCCATAGGTCGTTGAACCCAGCAAGGCGAGATTGGCCGCCGTCACGGCACGCGGAATATAGGAAAAAACTTCGGTGTAATTGCTGGTGGTGCGGCCAAACACATGCAGCATGCCGTCATTGGCCCCCACCGCAAAACCGGCAGTTGCGGTAGTACCAAACGGCGTGGGCGTGGAGTCGATGATGTCACCCAGGGTAGACGGGGTGGACTTGTCACTGCCACGGCTACGCCAGCCAGACGGCGAGCCACCGGAAAGATAGCTGTTCAGGTTGCTGTCACTGGAAACACTGGTATACAGCGCACCACTGGCACTTGCTCCGGTGCTGGTAAAAATATTGGCCAGTCGTGTTGCACTGGAAGAATTGAACAGCACCGGAATGGGTGAAGTCAGATTGGCAAGCCCCGTCGTGCTACTGACACTGTAGGCCCGCAACTGACCAGACCAGTCCCCCGAGTAAAAAGTCGCCTGAATGGCATCGGTAGGATTGGTAGGTTTGCTGGCCACCACAGGTACGTTGGTTGCAGTCTGGGTCTTGATGCTGTTGAGAATCGATTGCAGGGCGTTGGTCAGCGAGGTCTGGTCGCTGGTATCAAAATATTGCCCACCACCAGCCTCGGCCATGGCCTGCAATACGGTACGACCGGTATCACCGCTGGCAAGACCAAGGCCAATGGTATAAGTGGTTATGGGTGGAGAGGTGGTTGCGTCAAAATTATTGCCTTCGTTGTCTTTGGTTTTACCATTGGGCACGACACCAGCATCATGATAAAAAGCGGCGTAATTCACCACGGTGGTATTTCGCACATCAGAAGTATAACCCGTCAGCAAATTCTTGGTATTTACATAATTGGAAATGGTGTATGAATGCCCATCTTTCGGGTTTGTCGCTGTCGCAGTGAGAATATCGCCATTTTCTTGGTTAGGCTGACCATCCGAAACAAAAATGACAAAATTCTTCTGGCACACATACTGAATTGGACTGGTATAACTCTGCCCGGAATCAGAATAGATTCCATTATAAGTACCACTATTCCAGAAATAGGGGTTCCCATAATTACTATCAACTATTCTTTGATAGGTATTTGCACCATAACTGGAGTTGCCATAAAAATATTGCATCACATTATAAAAAGCAGATGCACTTGGCGTACTGCCTGCAGGAACAAGGGAATTCACGGCCGTAGTAAAATCACTGAGACCATTGCTTGTATTCCAGTCAGCCAACAGCTTGGAGCTACCAGCGGTATAAAATATACCGTTACCTCCGGAAGTATAGCTCGAAGGAATAATTGTTCTGAATTTGAATAGCGACCATCTTGCAATATCAAAATTATTGGAGAACAGGCTATTCAGTGCGGTCTTGGCCAAACGTATTTTGGCCACATAAGTCGTGGAGTTATTCACCAAACTGACAGACTTATCCCGCGAGCAGCCACTGGTATCACTAGGCTGACACACCATACTACCCGAATCATCCACCAGCACGGCAACATTAGGCTTGGCGGTTACCTGATCCAGATACAAAGGAACCGTAGGGTATGGATTTGCAGCAAAAACCGTGGCAGAAAACAGTGCCAGCACAGCTGCCGTGCAAGCAGTAACAGAACGGGACATGGGCAACTGCCTCAGGAAACGACGTAATAACTTTGCAAGGTAACCTGGGTATTGGCATTGCGGCCCCAGGCACGGGAAGTAATGCGATACAGCGATGCACCCGAGGTACCGGTCACCGCATCGGTGTAATTGCTGTCCAGCAATTCAATGGTGTAGCGCGGCTTTTGCAAGGTCTCGCCGGTAATGGTGCAGGTGCTGCACTGCAGCGAGTTGGCATAAGTGCCGGTGAACACATTGCTGCGCTCCCAGGCATTGGTGCCACCTGCCGACTGGCTGGGCAGGCAAAGCCCGCCGGTGCAGGCCGCCACAAAGGAACTGGATGTCGGCTTGTTGGTGGCCACATAGCTCTCACCAGCTTTCAGCCCCAGTTCGGCCAACTGGAATGCCAGCGTGCGGTCGTTCTGGTTGCTGGCGATCTTCTGTTCGGTCAGCAGGGGGTGTGCCCCATACACCACCAGCAGGGCAATCACTGCCAGCAGGATGAGCGACACGATCAGGCTGGCCCCGCGCTGGACATGGGGCAGCCGGGAATTCAGCTGGCGCGATAGCATTGCTTCCCCCGGATGGCGGCAGTGGTCTGGTAAGTCTGGGTCAGGTAGCCAAAGCTGTTGCCGCTGGCCAGCGGTACCTGGTTCTGGCTGCGTACCGTCATGGTGATGCGTACCGATGACACATTGCGCCAGTTGCCCACCGACGCTCGGCTGCGGTAGGTCACCAGGCAATTGGTACTATCGGTAATTTCGCCGTATTCGTATTGCAGATTGGTAACATTGCTGATCAGTTCATTCGGCCCTATCAAGGTACCGCCTTGCCCCAGCTCGGTCATCACCAGCGCCCCGCTGCTGTTGACGAAATAGGCTCGGGACACCAGGTCCATGATGTCGGCACCCGAAGTCACACTGCCCACATTCACCGACACCCCGGCCGAAGCCAGGCCTGCGGTGGTTTTCTCCAGCAGGATTTTCTGGCAAGTACTGGCTACCCAGAACTGCTGCCCGACGGTATAGGTTCGCTGGTTATTACTATTTGCGGAAAAAGTGGCGGTACCACCAGAGGCAATCGCCGTGGCCTGTGCCGTGCCACGGCCATACTGCACCGCCAGTACGTCAATGCCTGACGAGGCGGTCTGTCCGTTAAGCCAGCTGCTTGCCGTGCCGGAAGCATAGGCCGCGAATGGCAGGTAGCTGCCGCCACTGGTAATGAAGGTTTGATAAACCGAGGCCGAAGCCACCGCACTGGTATCCACCGTCACCGCCTGTGAAGCTGCCGTATTGTTGGCATCCAGCGTGGCGCAGCCATAGCTGCCGGCCATACGCAAATCGCGCGAAATCTGCTGCAGGGCAATGCGTGCATCCTGCTGCATGCTGATACGCTGGCTGACCACATTGAACGTGCGCTTGCTGTTGACATAAACCGCTACTACTGCACCCAGCACGATCATGCCGAGGGTCAGCGACACCATCAGCTCGATCAAGGTAAAGCCGCGCATCCGTTTCATGGATTTACTCATGGTTCAAACTGCAAGACATAGCCATATACCCTGCTCGTGGTGCTGGAAGCTGACGAGTTGGCACTATTGTTACCCAGGGCGGTATTGGCGGTTTTTTCCATGGCTGCCTTCCAGGCCACCCGTATCATCAGCTTGCTGCCACCGGTGCAACCACCCAGTTTGCTATCGTTGAAATTGATGGTGGACGAAGCATTGCTGTCCCGACAGATAATGGCCCGCACATTGTTCTGGCTGCTATCTGAGAACGCGGTGGCCAGGTTGTTCTTGAACTGGTACAGGTCGTAGGCAGCCATCTGTGCATTGGTGCATTGCGAACCGCTTGACGCATTGCACAGGGTGGCTGGAGCGGTGGTGTGGTCGCTGTAACTGGTTTCGACGTAGTTGGTCCAGTCTTCTGTCACGCTACCGCTGGCATTGATGCTGGCATAGGAATTGGCACGCATGGCATCGGCCACTTCGGCAGCCAGCATGGCGGCCACGCCTTGCTGCTCCGCCTCGCGCACGGTCTTGAGGGTACGGCCCTGCATGCCGGCCAGCGCCAGCATGCCGATACCGACAATCAGAATGGACATCAGCACTTCCAGCATGGTGAAGCCGGTCATTTTCTTCATGAGCAGGCTCCGCAACTGTTGTCCGTGCTGGTATCACAAGCCTTGCTGCGACCGGAACCACTCACCAGAATGACGCGACAGAGATTATTGCTGGTGTCTTGCAACAACAGCTTGCGGCTATTGCCATCCAGCAAGCGGCCATCACTGCCAAAAGCCAACTGGTTGACGCTAGCCACCGGCGAGGTGGACATCACCAGATTGATGGCAGACGCATTATTCATTTCGCCGTAGAAGGAAAAGCTCTTGATGGCTTCACCACTGTCATAGCTGCCCATGGTGCCGGTAGTGATATTGTCGGCGTACACCAGCTGTCCATATCCCCAGTTGTACTTGCTACTGGTTTGCTGGCTCAGGCAGCCACTAATGCTCATGCTATTGGTATTAAGATTGGCCGAGCAGATGTAAACCGGCTGATTGCGCCGCACGGCTTCGGTACGGGCGTAGTTGAAACCCGCCACGATGCGGTTGGCTTCGGTGGTGATCTTGTTGCTGGCCACCAGCGTTCGGAGCTGGGGGACGGCAACAGCCATCATGATGGCGCCAACGCCTACTGTGACCATCATCTCGACCAGAGTAAAACCCAGTCGTCGCTGGCGGGACGCTACTGTTTTTCCTGCTGGAAATTGGGGCATGGTGGTATGCATGGGCAAGTCGCGCGGCCATAGGCGGCCAGCATAAATCCCATTATCAATGCAATTGGTCAATGTTACGCATTCTACATAGATAAAGGCTGTTTACAAGATTTTTCCCAAAGCAACAAAAGATACATCTTAATTTTACATTTCAACATCTGATTCTTATTTGATATGAGGCAATTCCAAACACTAGAAATCAATAGAAACCGCTTTAAATATTTATCAAATTATTCACACCCTGTTATAAAAAAGCGTACCAGTCGGATGCGCCTCATTCTGTCGTGCTTGAAACACAGTTCTTTCGTATAGCTTTTCTTGATTTCATACCGGATCAATGACAACCGGCGCCCCCTCTTGCTGGCCAATCGGCTCAACACCCATCCTCAGCCAGGCCAGGCAGGGGCAATGCAAATCATCATCCGGATGGCAGACCCCACATCTGGCTCTGTGCGTTGTCTGCGCGGCCATCCGGCCGGACTGCAGCCTGCATGCCACAACAGACTCACAATAAACTTGCAAACTAGACGACTGGTCTAGTACTATCTCGCCATGTCACGTCCCAGCCAGTTTTCCGATACCCGCGAACACCTGCTTGCCACCGGTGAGTCCATCATCCTGGGCAAGGGTTTTTCTGCCGTTGGCCTGGCCGAAATCCTCGGCTGTGCCGGTGTGCCCAAAGGTTCGTTCTACCACTACTTCCGTTCCAAGGAAGGTTTCGGGGTGGAAATGCTGCGGCGTTACTTTGAACATTACGATGCACGCCTGCTGGAAGCACTGGACCCAAGCCAGGGGGATGCACGCAGCTGCTTGCTGCGTTATTTCTCCGGCTGGCTGGACCGTCACCAGCAATGCGAAGAAGGCAATCAGAGCTGCCTGGCCATCAAGCTGGCGGCAGAAGTATCCGACCTGTCCGAGCCCATGCGTGAAGCCTTGGCCGAAGGCATGGGCCGGGTAATTGTCCGCCTGGCCGACTGTATCCGCCGCGGCCAGCAGGAAGGCAGCTTGTGTACCCGGCTGTCGGCCGAAGACACCGCAGGCAGCCTGTACAGCCTGTGGGTGGGCTCCGCCCTGCTGTTCAAGGTGCAGCACACCCAGCAGCCCATGCTGCAGGCACAGGCGCTGACCGATGCCATGCTCAAGCCTGGCGACTGTCAGGCAGGCTGACGCAGCAATACTGATTTATCTTACCCGCCCCTGCGGCGGGTATTTTTGACACATCAACTAGACGACCGGTCTATTTATTTTCACCCACACGGGAGAATGCTTCATGAACAGCACACTGGAACTGATGCAACAACATCGCAGTATCCGCAGTTATCAGGACAAACCCGTCCCCGCCGAGGTACTGGATGCGGTGCTGGACGCCGCCTGGAAAGGCCCCACTTCCATCAATGGCCAGCAGGTGTCTTTGGTGGTGGTGCAGGACGCAGCCCGTCGCCAGCAAATTGCCGCTCTCGCCGGTGGCCAGCCGTGGATTGCCCAGGCTCCGGTATTTGTCACTCTGGTGGTGGACTTCTACAAGACCCGCCTGGGCGTGGAAGCTGCCGGTGCCGAACAGGTGATCCAGGACAGCGTGGAAGGCTTTGCCGTTGGTGCCGTGGATGCCGGTATTGCGCTGGGCAACCTGATGACAGCCGCCCGCGCGGCCGGTCTGGGCGTAGTACCGATCGGCGGCATCCGCCGCAACCCGCAAGCCATGATCGAGCTGCTGCAACTACCTGAGCTTACCTTCCCCATTGTTGGTGTGGCATTGGGCTATGTTGATCAGGACAGCAGCATCAAACCGCGCCTGCCGCGCGAGAGCTTTGTCCATCACGAGCACTACCAGGCTGCACAACTGCCCGAGCAGATCCGCCAGTACGACCAGACACTGGCCAGCTACTGGCAGCAGATTGGCCGTCCGGATGGACTGCCATGGAGCGCCAATACCGCACAGTACTACCAGAACGTGTATTTCCCCGAAGTCGCCCCCGTCGCCCGCAAGCAGGGCTTTGGTTTTGACCGTTGATCAACTTGTCTTTGCCTACAGGAAGAAGCTGAAATGAGTCTGGATAAACTGTTTACCCCGCTGCAAGTGGGTGCCGTCACCCTGAACAACCGTGTGGCCATGGCCCCGCTTACCCGCCTGCGCAATACCGAACCGGGCGATGTGCCTACCGATCTGTCGGTGCAGTACTACACCCAGCGCGCCAGCGCCGGGCTGATCATTGCCGAGGGCACCCACATCTCCCCTACCGCCAAGGGCTATGCCGGTGCACCGGGGATTTACAGCGAAGAACAAGTTGCCGCCTGGGGCAAGGTGAATGCCTCCGTCCATGCCGCCGGTGGCAAGACTGCGCTGCAGCTGTGGCATACCGGCCGTATCTCGCACCGCTCCTTGCAGCCGGATGGCGAAGCACCGGTAGCACCGTCCGCCATCCGTGCCGAAAGCAATACCAATGTGCGCCAGCCGGATGGCAGCCTGGCTCGCGTGCCCTGCGATGAGCCGCGCGCACTGGAAATCTCGGAACTGGAAGACATTCTGGAAGACTACCGCCGCGCCACCGACAACGCGCGCCGCGCCGGTTTCGACCTGGTGGAAATCCACGGTGCCCACGGTTATCTGCTGGACCAGTTCCTGTCGCCGGAAGCCAATGTACGTACCGACGCCTACGGTGGCAGCGTGGAAAACCGCGCCCGTTTCCTGCTGGAAGTGGTGGATGCCGTGGTGGCTGAATGGGATGCCGAACACGTGGGCATCCGCATTTCGCCGCTGGGTGTGTTCAATGGCGTGTCCAATGTCGAGCAGCAAGACATCGCGCTGTACGTGATCGAACAGCTGGCCAAGCGCAAGCTGGCATTCCTGCACATTTCCGAGCCGGACTGGGCCGGTGGCCCGGCACTGAGCGAAGCCTTCCGTCAGGAAATCCGCAAACGCTATCCGGGCGTGATCATCGCCGCCGGTGGCTATAGCGCGGAAAAAGCAGAAAAACTGATTGGCGAGGGCTATATCGACGCCGTGGCCTTTGGCCGCAGCTATATCGCCAACCCGGATCTGGTGGAACGCCTGCAAGCCGGTGCCGCGCTGAACAAGCCGGATGCCGCCACCTTCTACGGTGGCGATGCACGGGGCTATACCGACTACCCGACGCTGAACAACTGAAGCTGCATCACAACTAGCCAATGGCCGGGCCGGCAACACGGCCCGGCGCACACCACACGAGAAGCCACACCATGAAAAAAGTCCTGTTTGTTCTTACCAGCCATGACACGCTGGGCAATACCGGCCACAAAACCGGCTTCTGGATCGAAGAATTCGCCGCACCTCACTACGCGCTGGCCGACAAGGGCGTTGCCATCACCCTGGCCTCGCCCAAGGGTGGCCAACCGCCGATCGACCCCAAGAGCGCCGACCCGGCGTTCAGCACCCCGGCCACCGAACGCTTCAATCAGGATGCCGCCCTGCAAGCCGTACTGGCCAATACCGTGGCACTGGACAGCGTCAACGCCAGCGATTTTGACGCCGTGTTCTATCCCGGCGGCCATGGCCCGCTGTGGGACCTGGTCGATAACGCTGCCTCCATTGCGCTGATCGAAGCCTTTGTCGCCGCCAGCAAGCCGGTAGCCGCCGTGTGCCATGCCTCGGCCGTGCTGGTGAATGCGCGTGATGCAGCAGGCCAGCCGCTGGTGGCCGGGCGCAAGGTCACCGGTTTTTCCAATACCGAAGAAGATGCCGTACAGCTGACCGACATCGTGCCGCTGCTGGTGGAAGACGCACTGCAAGCCAAGGGTGGCATTTATGAAAAAGGCCCGGACTGGGGCGTATTCGTGCGCGAAGACGGCCTGCTGATTACCGGTCAGAACCCGGCTTCGTCCGAACTGGTGGCTGACAAGCTGCTGGCCCGCCTGAACGGCTGATTCTGTCTCAGAGGGCGGACAGGCAGCGCAGCACCGCCGGTTCCAGCGTAAAGCGGGCCGGTGCCTGCCCTACCAGTTCGCCATCCACCTCCAGCGGGCAGTTCTGCCCTTCCACCAGCAGGCTGCGCACACTCAGGTAACGCACCCGCTCGTCCAGCACCGGCTGCGCCTTGCGCAAGCTGGGCAGATGCCGCAAAAAGTCCAGCCCGCCACCGCGCTTGATCATCACCACTTCCAGCAGGCCATCATCCAGCCGTGCCAGTGGCGCAATACCCAGCCCGCTGCCGAAATAGCGGCCATTGGCCACGCACAGGCTGAGAAAATCACCACTGATGATTTCGCCGCCTTCCAGGGTCAACTGCATCCGGCGTGGCCGGTAACGCAGCAAGGTCAGCAGGATGGACAGATAGAACGCCACGCTGGCCGGCAGCCAGCCAGGCAGCCGCCGCACCTGCTGCACAATGGCCGAGCTGATGCCCAGCGAGGCGATATTGCCAAACCAGATTACCCGCTCGCCCTTATCATCCGGTAGGCTCAGCCGCCCCAGGTCGATACGGCGCACGCGCTGGCTGGCAATCAGTTGTTCCAGTTGCTCCAGCGAATCGCTCACCCCCAGCGAACGGACAAAATCATTACCGGTGCCAAACGGCAGCGCGCCCACCGCCACCCGCTCACGCGCGGTGGCATCAGCCCGCATCACGCCATTGATCACCTCGTGGATGGTGCCATCGCCCCCCACGGCAATCAGGAAATCACAGCCCTGCCGGACGGCTTGCAGCGCCATATCTTCGGCACTGACCGCCGAGGTGGTGATGTGGATATCCACCTGGTAATGCGCAGAAAAACGTTGCAACAGGCGGTCAGGCAGACTGCGCGGACAACGCAGGCCATGCAGGATGAAAACCAGCCGGGTCTGAGCCATAACGAGACTATTGGAAATTAACTGTTGGATTATCAGACAGAACATCGGCTTTTGACACCAGAATGACTTGCTTTGCCAGCACGGCCACCCGCACAGCCATCAGTAAAATCAATGCACTAATCGCGGTGGGCAACTGGCTGGCCACACGGTTTTCTGATAAATTACGCAGTTTTGCTGCGCCGCATTCTGGCTGCCAGTACCTGCCGGGTGAGACCGATCCCGCGTGCGTACTGCCACCGCAACCGCACCTTGCAGCGCAAGGCCGGGCAAGCTGCGCCAGCACCACTGCCTCGACTGTTTATCGATGGATCACGCCATGACACCGAATACCACCAAGACCGCGGAAAAAGCACTGGTCGTGCTGTCCGGCGGCCAGGACTCCACCACCTGCCTGTACTGGGCGCTGCAGAAGTTCGGCGCAGCCAATGTGGAAGCCGTCACCTTTGACTACGGCCAGCGCCACCGCGTGGAGCTGGACTGCGCGCGCAAGATTGCCGCCATGGCTGGCGTGCGCCAGACCGTGCTGCCCATCGACACTTTCGCCGCCATCGGTGGCAATGCGCTGACCGATGGCAGCATTACGCCGGAGGAAGGCAGCCGCGACGACGACGCCCTGCCCAATACCTTCGTACCGGGCCGCAACCTGATTTTCCTCACTTTTGCCGCCGCCTTCGGTTACACCCGCGGTGCCCGTCACATCGTCACTGGTGTGGCACAGACCGACTACTCCGGCTACCCGGACTGCCGCGAGAACACCCTGCAGGCACTGCAACTGGCGGTGCGCCTGGGCATGGACAGCCGTGTCGAGCTGCATACCCCGCTGATGTACCTGAGCAAGGCCGAAACCGTCACCCTGGCGCAGCAAGTAGGCGCAATGGAAGCACTGGCCTGGAGCCACACCTGCTACAACGGCGCGGTGCCGCCTTGCGGTCATTGTGCTTCCTGCGAGCTGCGCGCCAAGGGCTTTGCCGAGGCTGGCGTGGCCGACCCGCTGATCGAACGCTGCAGCAAGGAGGCCTGACATGCATGCATCCTGCCTGCTGGCCGGTGGCCGCTTTGAAGCCGCCCGCCGTGTTGCCGGTGACGAACACCGCCTGAACGGCCTGCACGGTCACAGCTTCCGCGTGCTGGCTCGTGCCGATGTCACCCACATCGAACAGGCCGAACTGCACACCGCGCTGGCCCAGGTACTGGCCCCGCTTGACTATGCCGACCTCAACCAACAACTGCCACAGTGCGACGACCTGAGCCTGGCCCGGCACATCAAGGACGCGCTGAACTGCCCTGCTGCCCTGCTGCTGCAAAGCGCACCGGAACGCGGCGTGATGCTGGAAAACGGCACGGCACTGCACTGGATTGCCGCCAGCTTCGAGGCCGCCCACCACCTGCCCCACGTACCGGCCGGCCACAAATGCGGCCGCCTGCACGGCCACGGTTTTGGCGTGCGCATCGTGGCGGATGCCCGCCAGCACAGCCAGGCCCAGCTGGAAGCCGCCTGGGCACCGTTGTTCCTGCGACTGAATCACCGCTACCTCAATGACATCGCCGGGCTGGAAAACCCTACCAGTGAAGTGATTGCCGCCTGGCTGTACCACGCGCTGCAAGACGCAGGCCTGACAGGCCTGGCCTGGGTGGAAGTCCGCGAAACCCATACTGCGGGCAGCCAGTTCGATGGCAAGCGTTTCCGCATCTGGAAGGAACAGCGCTTTGAAAGCGCAGTGCCGTTCGACAGCAATGGCAACTACACCGGCCACAGCTATCTGGTACGGCTGATGCTCACCGGCAGCCTGGACCGCACCATGGGCTGGCTGCTGGACTTTGGCGATGTCAAAGACCGCTTCAAGCCCATCTACCGGCAGCTGGACCACAACCCGCTGGACAAGCTGGCTGGCGTGCGTGACGGCCACAGCCAGTCGGTGGCCGAATGGGTGCATGCCCATCTGTCGCCGCTGGTACCGGAGCTGGCACGCATCGACCTGATGGAAAACGCTCATCAGGGGGTATCACTGCTGTTCCATGACGATATGCGCTGGCCGCTGCTGCAAGGGGAATGAAGATGTACACGGTAAAGGAAATCTTCTACACCCTGCAGGGTGAAGGCCGACAAGCTGGCCGTGCCGCGGTATTTTGCCGCTTTAGCGGCTGTAATTTGTGGTCTGGCCGCGAGGAAGACCGCAGCAAGGCGGTATGCCAGTTCTGCGATACCGACTTTGTCGGCACCGGCCCGGACGGCGGCAAGTTTGCCACCGCCGCCGAACTGGCCGCCCGCATTGCCAGCGAATGGCCGGCAGGTAGCGGCGGCACGCCCTATGTGGTGTGCACCGGCGGCGAGCCGCTATTGCAGCTGGATGCCGAACTGATTGACGCCCTGCACGCCAAAGGCTTTGAAATCGCGGTGGAAACCAATGGCACCATCGCCGCCCCGGCAGGTATCGACTGGATCTGCGTCAGCCCCAAGGCCGGCGCGCCGCTGCTACAAACCAGCGGTAATGAATTGAAGCTGGTTTACCCGCAAGCCACCCAGCTGCCGGAAACCGTCGCCCATTTGCAGTTCGACACCTTTTACCTGCAACCGATGGATGGCCCGGAGCTGGCCGCCAATACCCGCGCCGCCATTGCCTACTGCATGGCACACCCGCGCTGGCGCTTGTCCGTACAAACCCACAAAGTGGTCAATATCCGCTAAGCGCTGCCAAACCCTGCTGCGGCCTTGCGCCTCCCGGCCCGACCCCTGCTCTGCTATGTCAGCAGCGTGGAGTGGCCGGCAGCGCCAAACCATCGGGTGCACAGTCGCCCGATTTTTTTTGCCTGATCGTGTAAGAAACCCTCCATGACCCCGACAGATGCTGCAGAGACGGTCACGCGGCAGGCCGGCGGAAACAGCATTGAACTTATTGCAACAGCAGCCAATGGCAGCGAAATGCAAATAATTTCAAAATATTTTCTGCCAGTGTGTAAGAAAGCCCCAGCCCACGCGACTGACTCCTGAAACCCGGCACTTGCCGCTTACCCCCGACAGGAGATTGACATGAACGCTTCCAAGACTCTGCTTGCTTCCGCCATGGGCGCTGTTGTTACCCTGGCTGCTCTGGCTGCAGCCCCCGCCCAGGCCGCAGAACAGGAAAAATGCTATGGCGTGGCCATGGCCGGCATGAACGACTGTGCCTCCGCCACCGGCGCACACGGCTGCAAAGGCCAGGCCATGGTGGACAAGGACCCGGGCGACTGGAAGCTGGTTGCCAAGGGCAGCTGCCAGCAAATGGGTGGCAATACCATGGCACCAATGAAACAATAAACAGTCTATTGTTAACCATGCATATACCGGGTAGCCCGCCAGGCTACCCTGCCCAGCACATACAGCTCACCATAAAACCCGTTTGAACCTACCCCAAAGGAGAACCACCATGAATGCTTCCAAAGCCCTGCTCGCTTCCGCCCTGGGTGCCGTTGTCGCCATGGGCGCCCTCAGCGCCACCCCGGCTGCCGCCGCAGAAAAAGAAAAATGTTTCGGCATTGCCCAGGCTGGCAAGAACGACTGCGCCTCCGGCGCCCACTCCTGCGCAGGTCAGGCCACCAAGGACAAGGACCCCGGTGACTGGAAATACGTCGCCAAGGGCAGCTGCGAAAAAATGGGCGGCAAACTGGGCAAGTAAGCCCGGCCACGCTTCTCTTAACCTTGATCACTGAAGCCAGACCATGACCCACTCCACCCTCCCTGCCGTTGCCGGCATTGGCCTGCGCGCCCCCCACTATCGCCAGGTGCTGGACACCCTGCCGCCACTGGGCTGGGTGGAGGTTCATAGTGAAAACTTCTTTGATGGCGGCATGCCGCTGGCCATGTTGCAGCGGGTGGCGGAACACTATCCGCTGTCGCTGCACGGCGTGGGCCTGGGACTGGGCTCGCTGGTACGCCCGGACGGAGAACATCTGGCCGCACTCAAGCGGCTGGTGGATGCCATCCAGCCAGCGGCAGTATCAGAACACCTGTCCTTCAACCACAGTGCGCAGCGTTATGTAAACGACCTGCTGCCCATTCCTTACACCAGCGCAGCGCTGGAGGTGATTGCCAGCCATGTGGCAGAAACCCAGGAAGCGCTGGGCCGGCCCGTTTTGCTGGAAAACCTGTCCAGCTATGTGGAATATCCCGGCAACGAAATGAACGAAGGCGAGTTTCTGGCCGAGCTGGTAACACGCACCGGTTGTGGCCTATTGCTGGACGTCAACAATCTTTACGTCAATGGCATCAATCTGGGAACCGACGTGCAGGCCGTGCTGGCCGCCCTGCCCGCTGCTGCAATTGGCGAAATCCATCTGGCAGGCTATAGCGAACGCGACGGCATGCTGGTGGATACCCACAGCCAGCCGGTACACCCCGGCGTATGGCAGCTGTATGGCCAGGTCATCAAGCAGCTGGGCCCACGCCCGACGCTGATCGAGTGGGATCTGGACATTCCGCCACTGGACACACTGCAAGCCGAAGCTGCCAAGGCCGACACCATCCTGCAAGGAGCGCGTCATGACGCCTGAAGCACGCTGGCAGGCCGAGCTGCTGGAACTGATTGCCCGGCAAGAGCAGCAGCCAGATGACACACTGGGCTTGAATGCGGCCGGGCTGGCGGTTTACCGCAACAACTACCGGCTGGGCCTGATGGACACCTTGAAAATGATCTACCCGGTATGCGGGCAAATCGTCGGCGAGGAATTCTTCACCGGGCTGGCACGGGAGTACAGCAAGCGCCATGCCTCGCACAGCGGCAACCTGCACAGCTATGGCGCAGCATTCGGTGATTTCCTGCAAGGTTTTCCACCAGTGCAAACCCTGCCTTATCTGGCCGATGTCGCCCGGCTGGAATGGACGGTACATCGCAGCTATTACGCCATCGACCAGCAGCCACTGGCCGCGACGGCACTGGCGGATGTCCATCCGGATCAATTCGGCCAGTTGCGCTTTACCCTGAGCGAGAGCAGCCGCGCACTGTCATCGCCCTGGCCTGTGGTTGCCATCTGGCAAGGACACCAGCCTGGCCAGACACTGAATGTAGACCTTGAGTCCGGTGGCGAACAGGCCCTGGTCAGCCGCCACGCAGGCAAGGTCCGCGTGCAAGCCCAAACCGCAGGCATGGCTGCACTATTGCTGGCCCTGCAAAAGGGCTTGCTGCTGGAAGAGGCAGCCGGACTGGCCTTGTCGGCAGAAGCCGGTTTCGACCTGCAAGCCGGGCTGGCCCGCCTGTTTGCCGACGGCCTGCTGAGCCACTACCAACTGTAAACCAAGGCTTGTTCACCATCCGCCTGCCTGGCGGAGGGGTGCGGCTTGACCACTCCACGGGAGACCGACCATGCAAGTACTCAGACAAAAACTGCTGCCACTACAGCAGCTGTTCGACCAGGCCAGTCATGCTGCCCGCCCGCTGGTGCTGCTGCTGTTCCGGCTATGGGTGGCAAATGTATTTTTCAAGTCCGGCCTCACCAAGCTGGAGGACTGGGATACCACCCTGCTGCTGTTTTCCAATGACTACCATGTACCACTGCTGCCGCCTGCGCTGGCTGCGGTGATGGGCACCTTTGGCGAAACCGTGTTTTCCAGCCTGCTGGTCGTCGGGCTGTTTGGCCGCTTTGCCGCCGCCGGGCTGTTCGTGGTCAACCTGATGGCCGTCATCAGCTATCCGGACCTTACCGATGTCACCCGCCAGTTCCATTACTACTGGGCCATGCTGCTGCTGGCACTGTTTGCCTTCGGCCCGGGATGCCTGTCGCTGGATGCCGCCTGGCAACGCTGGCACCAGCATCGCAAAGGACATTGAAGCTACAGCGCCGGATGGGGACACATCCCCATTCCGGCTGTCCGCCTGCAAGTGGCATAATGGCGTATTGCCCATCAGACTGCTTGTACGCCCATGTCCATCACCCTCGTCATTCAATCCCCCCGTCTCGACAGCCGCGAACTGCAGGAACTGGCCACGCTGGCCGGTGCCAGCAGCATTCAGCAGCCCAGCCCCGACGTGGCCAGACTGGCAGACGCCGACCCGGCCAGCCGCGATGCCATCAGCGCCTGCTGCCAGACCCTGGGCTATGACTTTGCCTTTGTCGACAGCAGCCTGAAACTGGCTGACTTCGGCCTGTTGGTGTCCGATATGGACTCGACGCTGATCACCATCGAATGCATCGATGAAATTGCCGACATGCAAGGCATCAAGCCGCAAGTGGCGGCCATTACCGAACGCTCGATGCGGGGCGAGCTGGACTTCTCCGCCTCACTGCGCGAACGGGTTGCCTTGCTGGCCGGCCTGTCGGAAAGCGCACTGGAAAAGGTGTATCAGGAACGCCTGCAACTGAGCCCCGGCGCGGAAAAACTGCTGGCACGCTGCAAGGAAAACGGCATCCGCTTCATGCTGGTTTCCGGTGGCTTCACCTTCTTTACCGAACGGCTGAAACAACAACTGGGACTGGACTATGCTTACGCCAACCAGCTGGAAGTGGTGGATGGCAAGCTGACCGGCCGCGTGGTGGGAGACATTGTGGATGCAGCCGCCAAGCAGCGCCTGCTGATCGAAAAACGCACGGAACTGGGCCTGCGCCCGGAACAGGTGATTGCCATGGGCGACGGTGCCAACGACCTGCTGATGCTGGGTGAAGCCGGCGTGGGCGTGGCCTACCGCGCCAAACCGGTGGTACAGGCCAAGGCCGATGTCGCCATCAATGTTGTGGGACTGGACGGCGTGGCCAAGCTGTTCGCCTGATCCGCTCTCACCGGGAGATCACCATGCACCTGCTGCCCGCACTGGACAGTGCCAGCTTTGATGCCCACCTGCCCTTGCAGGTGCAATTGCTGAACGACACGCAGTGCTCTGCGGCCCGCCAGCGGGAAACCCGCCTGGCGCTGCGGGTGCTGGCCGCACCGAGCGAGACCCCGGAAGAACCGGACCCGATGCTGATGCGTCTGGAAGCCAAGCTCGACCTCGCACTGGAAATTGCCCTGCTCGGCCATCATCCGGACCGCCCTGCCCTCACACCTTGCCGACTAGGACTGGACAGTATTGCCTGGCTGTCCGACCACCCCTGGCGGGTGGGCGACGCGGTACAGATTGCCCTGACGCCCAATCCGGACTCGGCACTGATACTGTTTCTGGCGGCGCATATCGAAGAACAGCACCCCACACCTGACGAGTCCTACGCCATCATCGCCCGCTTGCAGCTGCCACAGGACGAACAGACCCAACCCTTATGGGAACGCTGGGTGTTTCGCCGGCATCGGCGGGCCATTCTGGAACGCTGAAACCGTCCCGCTGCATTCCACTGCAATCGGCAGCCAAGTGGAATAGACTGGAATGCCCGGCACCACGCCCTTATGCCACGCCCTTATGCAAGGATGTCGCCATGGCCAGCCCGTTTACCCTCCAAACGCTAATCGACACCGTACAGGGTGGGCTGTTGCTGGTGCAGCCGGACAGCGGCCAGATCATCGCCGCCAACCAGCTGGCGGCCATCTTGCTGGCCATGCCCCACCCCAGCCTGCAAGGTCGTCCGTTCAGCCAGTTCCTGCCGCAGGCAGAAGACAGCAGCACCCTGCGCAATCTGCTGGCGCAACAAGGCATGATCTACAACCTGCCATTCCGCTTGATCAGCGCCACCGGTCGGCCGATTGAAGTGCAATTGTCCTTGCGCGAAATCCAGCTGGCCGAGCAAACCAGCCTGGTCATCAGCTTTGGCGACCGTAGCGAAAGCCATCAGATGCGCCAGTTGATGAAGCTGGAACACCAACTGCTGCAGCGCGCACTCAATATGTTGAAAAGCATGAACCAGGACACATCAATCCAGCTGGAGGATGACCAGCTGATGGGCGTGGTCAGCATCCAGCAACTTCTTGGCAACGCCCATGCCGAAACCGGCCGCATCCGGCGCTATGGCGGTGCGCTTGCCGGCATGCTGGTGCAAATCATCAATCTGCCACCACGGGATGACGACACCGCACGGCGCCAGTTGCTGAGGCTGGCGGGCAGCCTGTGCGTACAGGGAACGCGCGACAGCGATCAGGTGGCACACCAAAGGGAAGACGCCTTTCTGGTATTGATGCCCAATACCAGTCTGGATGGCGCTCAGGAAGTGGCCCAGCGCCTGCTGCAGGTGCTGGGCCAACTGGTGTATCGCAATCAGGGGCAGGAATGTCCGGTAGAAGTCTGTATCGGCCTGAGTGCATTGCGGACGGCGGAAAGCGCCCCCAATGCCATGTTCCAGCGCCTGGAGGACGCCCTGGAACAAGCAAGGCAGGCTGGCCGCAACCGGATCAGCCGCCAGGCCTGAGTCAGGCAAGACATTGCATGCCGGCGCTCAGACGGTTTGCTTTGCCCTCAGACCATCCAGCAGTTTCTGGTGAATGCCGCCAAAACCACCATTACTCATTACCAGGATATGATCGCCGCTGC
Source organism: Aquitalea sp. ASV11 (assembly GCF_016429185.1). Classification (NCBI taxonomy): domain Bacteria; kingdom Pseudomonadati; phylum Pseudomonadota; class Betaproteobacteria; order Neisseriales; family Chromobacteriaceae; genus Aquitalea; species Aquitalea sp. ASV11. The sequence goes on along the minus strand of NZ_JAELUD010000013.1, from coordinate 33,713 downwards.
GCGCTTCGGCCAGAATGGCGGCAACCAGCACATCCAACTGATCGAAAGTCTCCGCCTTATCGCCCATGGGCAGCAAGGCCTCGGCCGGGCTCCAGTTAAGACCGGCGGCCGAGCAGAACACCCGGTCGGCCAGTGCCAGCGAAGCAGGTAGCGCATCCTTCATGGTGCCCAGCTTCATGGTGTTGGAGCGCGGCTCCAGCACCGCCAGAATGCGCGCATCCCCCACATGGCGACGCAAGCCTTCCAGCGTGGTGGCAATGGCGGTCGGGTGATGGGCAAAGTCGTCATACACGGTGACACCCGCCACTTTGCCGCGCACTTCCATGCGGCGTTTTACATTGTCAAAGCGTGCCAGCGCGGCGATGGCATCGCGCACGGCCACCCCGGCGTGGCGAGCGGCGGCAATGGCAGCCACCGCATTCAGGCGGTTGTGTTCGCCCATCAGTGTCCACTCCACCCGGCCTTGCAGCTGGCCATGCAGCAATACATCGAAGTGGCCATTGGCATCCGGCTCGCCCGCTTGCCAGCCATCAGCCACGCCGAATGCTTCCACCGGCGTCCAGCAGCCACGTTCCAGCACGCGGCTCAGGCTGGCCTCGCGGCCATTGCTGACAATCAGGCCTTGTGCCGGGATGGTGCGTACCAGGTGATGGAATTGCGTCTCGATAGCCGCCAGATCAGCGAAGATGTCCGCATGATCGTACTCCAGATTATTCAGAATCGCCGTACGCGGCCGGTAATGGACAAACTTGGAACGCTTGTCAAAGAAAGCGGTGTCGTATTCATCCGCCTCGATCACAAAGAAAGGGCTGTTGCTGGCCGGGTCCAGTGCCGGACGGCCGGGCAGGCGGGCCGAAACGCCAAAGTTCTGCGGAATGCCGCCAATCAGGAAGCCCGGAGCCAGGCCGGCGTCTTCCAGAATCCACGCCAGCATGGAGCTGGTGGTGGTCTTGCCGTGCGTACCGGCTACTGCCAGCACCCATTTGTCGTGCAGCACGTTTTCCGCCAGCCACTGCGGGCCGGAAATATAAGGCAGGCCACGATTGAGGATTTCCTCCATCAGCGGCTTGCCACGGGTCACTACATTGCCCACCACATACATGTCGGCACCCAGCTCCAGCTGCTCGGCCCCGAAACCCTGGGTCAGGGTGATACCCATGGCCTCCAGCTGGGTACTCATCGGAGGATAAACATTGGCATCGCAACCGGTAACGGTATGGCCTGCCTGTTTGGCGATGGCAGCGATGCCGCCCATGAAGGTGCCGCAAATGCCCAGAATGTGGATGTGCATGTGAGTGAATGCTGTGTTAACCGCGAGGGGGCTATTATAACGCTGCATTGGCCTTATATTTCACTCTGTTCACACGCGGCCCATGGCCCGTCCATCATTCAAGCCGGAGACGCTGGGCAAGCGGGCCGGCAGTTCAGGAGAAAACGCATGCGCCACGATATCGTGATTCAACAACCGGCCAGCCCTGTGCAACTGATGTTGCTGTTCCATGGTGTGGGCGCCAGCCCGGAAAGCATGGCGGAATTGGGACGCTATCTGGGCAAGAGCTTTCCACAGGCGCTGATTGTCAGCGTGGCCGGCGCGGATGAGAGTGACCTTGGTCAGGGTTTCCAGTGGTTTTCGGTACAGGGCGTCACCGAGGAAAACCGCTTGCAACGGGTAGCCGCCGCCCTGCCCGGCTTTGTCGCCGCAGTGGAATACTGGCAACAACAGAGCGGCCTTGGGCATGCGGCCACCGCGCTACTGGGCTTCAGCCAGGGCGCCATCATGGCACTGGAAGCCACAGCAGCCTACCCGGCGCTGGCCAGCCGGGTGCTGGCCTTCAGCGGTCGCTTTGCCAGCCTGCCGGCGCGTGCGCTGCCGCACACCACCATCCACCTGTTCCATGGCAAGGCCGACCCGGTGATACCATATGTACACAGCGTGCGGGCAGCGGAACACCTGATTGCACTGGGTGGCGATGTGACCGCTGAAATCGAGCCTTTCGTCGGCCACCAGCTGCATGAAGACCTGCTGGAAAAAGCGGTGGAATACCTGCAATCGCATATTCCCAAGCATGTATGGGATGAGGCGCTGTCCGCCACGCCACCACAGGGCAGCATCAAGCCGCAGTAAGTGCAAGACGGGCGGTATGTACCATACAAACCGCCCGTTGCAGCTTAAAAGAACAGCCAGGTCATCAGGACAAACAAGGGCAGCAGGATACTGACCGACCACAGCATGTAGCCAAAGAAGCTGGGCATGGCCACGCCGCGCTGCTCTGCAATGGCTTTCACCATGAAGTTGGGGGCATTGCCGATATAGGTATTGGCCCCCATGAATACCGCGCCCATGGAAATGGCCAGCAGGGTTTGCGCCAGCGGCCCCATCAGCGTGACGGCATTACCGTCTGCCAGATTGAAGAACACCAGATAGGTGGGTGCATTGTCCAGGAAGCTGGATAGCAAGCCGGTCATCCAGAAATACATGCCATTCACCGGCTGGCCATCCGGCCCCGATACCGCATGTACCAGGGCCGACAGCTGACCACTGCTACCAGCACGCAAGATGGCAATGGCCGGGCCGATGGTGATGAAGATGCCGGCAAACAGCTTGCCCACTTCCAGAATCGGGTCCCAGTTGAACTCATTACCGGCCCGTACCTGCTTGGGCGTCAGCCACAGCGAAGCCAGCGCCAGCAACAGCAGCAGGCCGTCGCGTACCAGGTTTTGCAGCTCGGCATGCACGCCGGCCACTTCCAGGTGAATACCCGGCTGCCAGAATCCGGACAGCAATACCGCCCCCACCACACCGGCCAGCAGGAAGAAATTACGCTTGCCATACAGACGCAAGGGCTGATCGTGATGCGGCTTGAATTCTTCGTCCTCACGGCGGTAGAAATGGCTGTCCAGCAAAAAGAACACCAGCAACAAAGCAGCAGACAGAGCCAGCACCGGCAGCAGCATGTGCTGGAAGGTCCAGCCGAACGTCACGCCCTTGAGAAAGCCCAGAAACAGCGGCGGGTCACCCAGCGGGGTCAGGCCACCACCGACATTGGCTACCAGGAAGATGAAAAACACCACCACATGCACCCGGTGTTTGCGGTTGTCATTGGCCTTCAGCAAGGGACGAATCAGCAGCATCGCGGCCCCGGTGGTGCCCATGATGGAAGCCAGCGCCGTGCCGATGGCCAGGATGGCGGTGTTGACCTTGGGTGAACCATGCAGGCTGCCCCCCACCAGAATGCCGCCCGACACGGTATACAAGGCCAGCAGCAGCATGATGAAGGGAATGTATTCGCTCACCAGCGCATGCACGATCAGGCTGATGGCACTGCCCGCACCGAAGCTGGCGGTAAACGGCAGCAGGAACAAAACCGTCCAGCAGGCGGTGATCTTGCCGAAATGGTGGTGCCAGAAACCCGGTGCAAAAATGGGGAACAAGGCAATGGACAACAGGATGCCGGCAAAAGGCAGCACCCAGGCCAGGCTGAGCGTGCTGCCATCCAGGTCGGCAGCCTGTGCCAGCGCAGGCAGGGTCAGCAGCGGCAGGAAAAGCAGATAGCGCAGTGCGTTAGGCATTGAAGCTCCGTGAATACCGCGTATACATGAAAAAGGCCGGAACAGCGTATCCGGCCCCTTGTTGCCCGACAGCGCGGGCCATGCAGCCGGAAGCCTTACAGGCTGCCCTTCTGGATGAACTCGATCTTATAGCCGTCCGGGTCTTCCACGAAAGCAATCACGGTGGTGCCGTGCTTCATCGGGCCGGCCTCGCGTACCACCTTGCCACCCTTGGCACGCACCGCGTCACAGGCCTGATAGGCATCTTCCACGCCGATGGCGATGTGGCCGAAGGCGTTACCCAGTTCATAGCTGTCGGTATCCCAGTTGTGGGTCAGTTCCAGTACGGTATGGTCGGCTTCCTCACCATAACCGACAAAGGCCAGGGTAAAGCGGCCTTCCGGGTAATCCTGACGGCGCAGCAGGCGCATGCCCAGCACCTCTTGATAAAACGCCAGCGAACGTTCCAGATTGCCGACGCGCAGCATGGTGTGCAGAAATTGCATGATGTGGACTCCTGTGAGATTGAAGTGCGGCCGCCACCGGCTGCCCCGCCGCGCAGGATCAGGCGCGGGGTCAACCAAAGCGGAACAGGCTAGCACCCTGTTGTTTCAACCAATGACGTGCATTCTGCCAATCGGGAAACAGGCGGGCGGTTTCCTGCCAGAAGGCCGCCGAATGGTTCATGTGCTGCAAATGGGCCAGCTCGTGGGCCAGCACATAATCGATGATGGCGAGCGGCGCCTGCACCAGTCGCCAGTTAAGGCGGATATCGCCCCGCGCGGTACAACTCCCCCAGCGGGTACGGGCTGATGACAGCGAAAGCTTGCCGGGCGGACGCGGACATTGTGACTGCATCTGCGCCATGCGCTGGGCAAACAGCAACTGTGCCTGGCGCTTGAGCCAGCCGGATACCACAGCTTGCAGGCCGGCCTCGTCATCCGGCGATACGCCGGATACTTGCAGTACATCGCCATCCAGCCTGGCACTGCGCCGCACTCCGGCTACCCGCTGCAGGCTGATGGGCCGTCCCAGCAAGGTTAAACCTGTCTGATCGGACAGTTGCTGTTTTTGTTCCCGCTGCATCAACACATGGCGGGCAATCCAGTCACGCCGCGCCTGTAACACCTCGTGCAGGCGGGCATGGGTAACACGCGGGTGGGCAATCAGCTCCACCCGGCCATCGGCAATGCGGATACCGATGCTTTTGCGCACCCGGCGTACCAGGTGCACATCCACCGCGCCATCAGGCAGCGGCAGGACGGTCCAGGCGGCGGCGCTTGTCATCGGGATGGGCAAAGGGGCCGACACCGCCGATTTCCTGCTGGCGCGCTTCAATCCACTGCTGCGCCTGCTGGGTCATGGCTTCGGGGCCGACACCGTCTTGCGGATAGATGGCCGGGCCAATCACCACGGTGATTTCGCCCGGATATTTCAGGAAGGCATTGCGCGGCCAGAATTCGCCGGCATTGTGCGCCACCGGCACCAGCGGCATGTCCAGCTGGCGCGACATGCGTGCCGCACCATGCTTGTACTTCCCTGCCACGCCCGGCTTGGTACGGGTGCCTTCCGGAAATACGGTAATCCAGAAGCCGTGCTTCTTGCGCTCCAGCCCCTGCTTGAGCATGCGGTCGTTGGCACGGGCACGGTCGGAACGGTTGATGGCAATCGGGTTCATCAAGGCCAGGCCCCAGCCGAAGAAGGGCAGCCACAGCAGCTCGCGCTTGGCCACGTAAATCTGCGAAGGGAAGATTTTCTGCAAGGCCAGGGTTTCCCAGCCGGACTGGTGCTTGGAACAAATGATGGAGGGCACCGACGGCATGTTTTCCGCCCCGATCACCTTGTATTTCAGCCCCACCACATGCACCAGCAGCCACAGCATGATCTTGGCCCAGCTCTCGCCAAACACATGACGGGTACGGCGCGGCAGCGGCGCAGCAATGAACAGGCCGAGAAAGCACAGCGGCGTGACAATCAGCAGCAACAGCCAGTAAATCAGGTTACGAATCCAGATCATGGGTTAATTCAGCCTCACAACAAACCACTTCAGGAATTGATCAGGTGTTCTGCGGCGTCAAACAGGTCGTCGAACACCAGCGTGCCTTCGGGCAAACCACCCTTCTCCAGGGTTTTCATGCCTTTGCCGGTACGCACCAGAATGGGTTGACCACCAACAGCCGCCACCGACTCCAGATCACGCAGGCTGTCGCCAATCAGCGGCAGGCCCTGCAATTTGACATTGAAGCGCTCGGCCAGCTCCAGCACCATGCCCGGCAACGGCTTGCGGCATTCACAGCCGTGATCCGGCCCGTGCGGGCAATAGGCCACGGCATCGATACGGCCACCTGCCTGACCCACCAGGCGGTGCATCTTCTCATGCATGGCGTTGAGCGCATGCACATCGAACAGACCACGCGCCAGACCGGACTGATTGGTGGCCACCACCACGCGCCAGCCCGCCTGGGTCAGGTTGGCTATCGCTTCCAGACTGTGCGGCAGCGGTACCCATTCCATGGTGTTCTTGACGAAATCATCGCGGTCTTCATTGATGACGCCGTCGCGATCCAGGATGACAAGTTTCATGGTTTTCCTTGGGAGGGAGCATCAATCCGGCCGGTAAACACGCGACCCTGCCGGATTGATACAGGCAATAACTGCGCCAGCCAGCCCGTCACGGGCCGGCCAGACGCTTAATCCGCCAGCAGCGAGATATCCGCCACGCGGTTGAACAGGGCCGCCAGGCGGGCCAGCAAGGCAATACGGTTGGCACGCACGGCCAGCTCGTCCGCCATCACCATCACGCCATCAAAGAAGGCATCCACCGGTGCCTTCAGGCTGGACAGCTGCGCCAGCGCACCGGCAAAGTCGTGGGCGGCAAACTTGGCATCCACCTGGGGTGCCAGCTCGGTCACGGCAGCGTACAGGGCCTGCTCGGCGGCTTCGCTCAGCAAGGCCGGGTTCACCGAACCCACTTCGCCTTCCACCTTCTTCAGGATGTTCTTCACCCGCTTGTTGGCGGCGGCCAGGGTAGCGGCTTCCGGCAGTGCCTTGAAGGCAGCCACGGCCGCCAGTACGGCCGGGACTTCGTTGAGGGTGGACGGAGAGAGCGCCAGCACGGCTTCCACTTCGTCAGCCTGATAGTCCGCCGCCAGGTAGTTCTTCAAGCGGTCCATCATGAAGGCAAACACTTCGTCCGCCGTGGTGGCGGACAGCTTGCCAGCCGGGAAGGCGGCGGCTACCAGCGTCAGCAGGGCCTTGAGGTCCAGCTTGGCTGCCAGTGCCATGCGCAGCACGCCCAGGGCGGCACGACGCAAGGCGTACGGGTCCTTGTCGCCGGTCGGAATCAGGCCGATGCCCCAGATGCCGACAATGGCTTCCAGCTTGTCGGCCAGTGCCACGGCAGTGGCAATGTCGCCCTGCGGCAGGCTGTCACCGGCAAAGCGCGGGTGGTAGTGGCCTTCGATGGCGGCAGCAACCACCTCGCTTTCGCCGTCGTGCTGGGCGTAGTACATGCCCATCACGCCTTGCAGCTCGGGGAACTCACCCACCATGTCGGTGACCAGGTCGGCCTTGGCCAGCAGCGCGGCACGCTCGGCCACGGACTGGTCCGCGCCCAGTTGGGCGGCAATCTGGCCGGCAATCGCTTGCAGGCGTTCCACACGTTCCAGCTGGCTGCCGATCTTGTTGTGGTAAACCACTTCGGCCAGTTTGGCCAGGCGGGTTTCCAGACGGGCTTTCTGATCCTGCTCGAAGAAGAACTTGGCATCGGACAGGCGGGCGCGCAGCACGCGCTCGTTACCCTGGATGATGTGGCTGGGATCGGCGGTTTCCAGATTGGACACCAGCAGGAAGCGGTTCATCAGCTTGCCCTTGGCGTCCAGCAGCGGGAAGTACTTCTGGTTCTGCTGCATGGTCAGGATCAGGCATTCCTGCGGCACCTTGAGGAATTCGGCTTCGAAGCCTGCTTCCAGTACCACCGGCCATTCCACCAGCGCGGTTACTTCGTCCAGCAAAGCGTCGTCGGCGGCAATGGTGGCACCATGCACGGCAGCGGCGTCAGCCAGGCGCTTCTTGATCAGTTCGCGACGGGCATCAAAGCTGGCCAGTACCTTGCCTTGTTCAAACAGCACTCGGGCGTAGTCGTCGGCTTTTTCGACAAATACATCGCCGCTGGACAAGAAGCGGTGACCGCGGGTGGCATTGCGACTGGTGAGGCCCAGCAGGCTGCCGTCAATCACGGTTTCGCCCCACAGCATGATCAGGCCATGTACCGGACGGACGAACTGGTAATCGTAGTCGGCCCAGCGCATCAACTTGGGAATGGGCAGCTTTTTCAGTGCCAGCGCCACGATGTCGGTCAGTACGGCGGACAGTGCTTCACCGGTCTTGGTGCTTTCATAGGCAAACACGTCCTGCTTGCCATCGCTCATGGTGGTGAGCGCAGAAACCTCTACGCCGCAGGAGCGGGCAAAGCCGGCCAGTGCCGGGGTGGGCTGGCCATCCTTCATGCCGGCGGCCACGGCCGGGCCCTTGCGCACGATTTTCTGGTCTGGCTGCACGGCCAGCACGGCCGGGACTTGCACGGCCAGGCGGCGCGGCGAGGCAAACACGGTGGCGGCGGCATCAGCAGCCACAAACTGCAGTTTTTTCAGTTCTTCGGTAATGGTCTGGCCAAAGCTGTGCGACAGCTTTTCCAGCGCCTTGGGCGGCAGCTCTTCGGTGAGCAACTCGATAAGCAGGGTGGCGTTCATGATTTATTCAGGTTTCTTGTGCGGAGCGGATTTGGCGAGATAGCACACGACTTGCAGCATGGTGTCGGCAACCGAGCCTTGTTCCACCGACTGCCATTTCCAGGCAAAACGTTGTACCGGGAACATGGTGGAGTACAGCTGGCGGCCACGCTTGTCGGCATATTCGAAACCGACAAAGGTGTATTGCAGCTTGCTGCAGCTGGCATAGCCGCTGGTGCGCCGGATGAAATACTTGATGTCGGTAGCCTTGTCGTACTGACGTTCGCTAAAGCGCTCCTGATTCACAAAATGGACCAGCCCGTCCTTTTCCACCCAGATGGAATTACGGTCCATCGACAGTTCCAGCGCGGAACCTTGCTGGTATACGCCCCAGTCAGGTTCTGCCGCCATGGCGGGCAGGGACAGCAGGGCCAGAAGCAGACTGATCCGTGTTTTCATGGCCGGTCAGGCCTTGGGGCACATGGGGAAACCCAGTGCCTCGCGCGCGGCGTAGTAAGCCTGGGCCACACCACGCGACAGGGTACGCACCCGGCCGATATAGGTGGCACGTTCGGTGACCGAGATGGCACCACGCGCATCCAGCAGGTTGAAGCAGTGACCGGCCTTGAGCACCATTTCGTAAGCCGGCAGCGCCAGCGGAATGTCCAGCAGGCGCTTGGCTTCGGATTCGTAGTAGCTGAACAGTTCAAACAGCTTGGGCACATTGGCGTGCTCAAAGTTGTAGGTGGACTGCTCCACTTCGTTCTGGTGGTATACGTCGCCGTAGGTCACGCGCTGACCGTTGGGGTAGACCGTCCACAGCAGGTCGTACACGTTTTCCACGCCTTGCAGATACATGGCCAGACGCTCGATACCATAGGTGATTTCACCCAGTACCGGCTTGCAGTCCAGGCCGCCCACTTGCTGGAAGTAGGTGAACTGGGTCACTTCCATGCCGTTCAGCCATACTTCCCAGCCCAGACCCCAGGCACCCAGCGTCGGGTTTTCCCAGTCGTCTTCAACAAAACGGATGTCATGCACGGTGGGGTCGATACCCAGCACCTTGAGCGAACCCAGGTAGAGTTCCTGGATATTGGCCGGCGACGGCTTGAGCGCTACCTGGAACTGGTAGTAATGCTGCAGGCGGTTCGGGTTTTCGCCGTAGCGGCCATCCTTGGGACGACGCGACGGTTGTACATAGGCGGCGTTCCACGGTTCCGGGCCGATGGCACGCAGACAGGTGGCCGGATGCGAGGTACCGGCGCCCACCTCCATGTCGAAGGGTTGCATGATGACGCACCCTTGCTCGTTCCAATAATTCTGGAGGGTAAGGATGATTTCCTGGAAGGTAAGCATAGACGTGGGGTAGCGAGTAAAAAGTCAAAGGTCGATTCTACCGCCTAGCGTCCCCGCCGCAAAGCAAGGCAGTGGCTGAATGCTGCCGTGCGTTGTGCATTGCATGAAATCTTACGGTGCATGTGCAGCCTGTGTGCCAGGGTATTGATCAGCCCGGCCAGCCGGAAAGCAGGCATGAAAAAGCCGGGGCATCCCCGGCTTTGATCAACATCACGCCCTGGCCCGGCCTGCTCAGTTCCAGTCCAGGATCACCTTGCCGCTCTGACCGGACAGCATGGTGGCGAAGCCTTGCTCGAAGTCATCCACCTTGAAGTGGTGGGTGATGATGGGGCGGATATCCAGCCCGGACTGGATCAGCGCCACCATCTTGTACCAGGTTTCAAACATCTCGCGACCATAGATGCCCTTGATTTCCAGGCCCTTGAAGATGACCTGGTTCCAGTCGATGGCGGTATTGGCCGGCGGAATGCCCAGCAGAGCAATCTTGCCGCCGTGGTTCATGGTTTCCAGCATCTGGCGGAAGGCCTGCGGGTTGCCGGACATTTCCAGGCCCACGTCGAAACCTTCACACATGTGCAGCTCGCTCATCACCTGCTTCAGGTCTTCACGCGCCACGTTCACTGCACGGCTGGCACCCATCTGGCGTGCCAGTTCCAGGCGGTAGTCGTTGACGTCGGTGATCACGATATGGCGCGCGCCCACATGCTTGGCAATGGCCACCGCCATGATGCCGATGGGGCCGGCACCGGTGATCAGCACGTCTTCGCCCACCAGATTGAAGGACAGCGCGGTATGCACCGCATTGCCGAAGGGGTCGAAGATGGCGGCCAGATCATCGGAAATGTCGTCCGGAATCGGGAAGGCATTGAAGGCCGGAATCACCAGGTATTCGGCAAAGGCGCCTTCGCGGTTGACACCCACACCCACGGTGTTGCGGCACAGATGACGACGACCGGCACGACAGTTGCGGCAGTGGCCGCAGGTGATGTGGCCTTCGCCGGACACGCGCTGGCCGATTTCAAAGCCGCGCACTTCGGAGCCCATGGCGGCCACCACGCCCACGTATTCATGACCCACATGCATGGGCACCGGAATGGTCTTCTGCGCCCATTCGTCCCAGTTCCAGATATGGATGTCGGTGCCGCAGATGGCGGTTTTGCTGATCTTGATCAGCAGGTCGTTATGGCCGATTTCCGGTTGCGGCACATCATTCATCCACAGGCCGGGAGCGGATTTCAGTTTGGAGAGTGCTTTCATTGCGTTTGCCTGTCTGTGCGTCGCCCGCCAGCATTGTGGCCAGCGGGCAGAGTTAGGGAGGATCAGTCGATCACTTTCAGTTCACGGCCCACCTTGATGAAGGCGGCCACGGCACGCTGCACCTGTTCCACCGTGTGACCGGCAGACATCTGGGTACGGATGCGCGCCTTGCCCTTGGGCACCACCGGGAAGGAGAAGCCGATCACGTACACGCCCTCCTGCAGCAGGCGGGCGGCCATTTCGCCAGCCAGGCGGGCATCACCCAGCATCACCGGAATGATGGGATGCTGGCCCGGCACCAGGGTGAAGCCAGCGGCAGACATTTCATTGCGGAACAGCTCGGCATTGCGCTTGAGCTGGGCGCGCAGCTGCTGGCCTTCGGACTGGATCAGCTTCAGCACTTCCAGGCTGGCAGCGGCAATGGCCGGAGCCAGGCTGTTGGAGAACAGATAGGGGCGCGAACGCTGACGCAACAGGTCGATGATGGGTTTGCGGCCGGATACATAGCCACCGGAAGCACCACCCAGCGCCTTGCCCAGCGTGCCGGTGTAGATGTCCACCTTGTCGGCCACGCCGCACAGTTCTGGCGTACCGGCACCGTTTTCGCCGATGAAACCGACTGCATGCGAGTCGTCCACCATCACCAGCGCACCATGGCGGCCGGCCACTTCGCACAGGGTTTTCAGGTCGGCAATGATGCCGTCCATGGAGAACACGCCGTCAGTGACAATCAGCTTGAAGCGCGCACCGGCCGCTTCGGCGGCAATCAGCTGGGCTTCCAGATCGGCCATGTCGTTGTTTTTGTAGCGGAAACGCTTGGCCTTGCACAGGCGCACGCCATCAATGATGGAGGCGTGGTTCAGCTCGTCGGAAATCACCGCGTCTTCTTCACCCAGCAGGGTTTCGAATACACCGCCGTTGGCGTCGAAACAGCTGGAATACAGGATGGTGTCGTCGGTACCGAGGAAGCCGGAAATGGCCTGCTCCAGATCCTTGTGCACCTGCTGGGTACCACAGATGAAGCGCACCGAGGCGCAGCCATAACCGTACTCATCCAGCCCGTGCTTGGCGGCGTCGATCAGGCGGGCATCATCAGCCAGCCCCAGATAGTTATTGGCGCAGAAGTTGAGTACATGCGCACCACCAGCCAGCGCGATATCGGAGCGCTGCGGGGTGGCGATCACCCGTTCCGGCTTTTCAAAACCATCGGCGCGAATTTGGGCCAGCGTGGCTTCCAGGTGGGCAAGATAGGTATGGTTCATGGCAGGGATGTCCTTGTAGGCCAATCGTGAGGCGCCGGGACTGCAGTCGCAGCGGGATCACCGCGCGCCGGAAACTGTCATCCATTCTAGCCCAGCGTATCCGGCTTTATCAGTGACAGTTGTCAAGGAAATCACGGGCCGGCTGTCACCATGCTGATAGCCTGCTCCGGAATACTGTCACCATCCATTTCAAGTGGACAGCCACCATCCCCCGGTCAGCAGGCCGGGTACGTCATTGAATGGTTTACAGATCCAGCACAATACGGCTGCCTCTGGCGCGCGACACACAAATCAGCATGCTCTTTTGCGCCTGCTTTTCTTCTTCACTCAGGTATTGGTCGCGGTGCTCGGCCTCGCCTTCGACAATACCCACCTCACAGGTGCCGCACACCCCTTCGCGACACAGGCAATCCACGGCCACCGAACCATCCGACTCGATGGCTTGCAGGATGGTTTGTTCTGCCGCCACCGTAATTTCGCGTCCGGAACGGGCCAGCAGCACGGTAAATGCCGCACCACCCGAAGTGCTGGCAGCAAACTGCTCCCAATGCAGGCAGGCGGGCGGAATGCCCTGCTCTGCTCCGGCCTGCTGCACAGCCTCAATCAAGGACTGCGGCCCGCAGACATAGACGTGGTCCTGTTCACCCATTTGCGCCAGCAAGGCTGTGAGATTGCACAGCTCGCCCCGGGAAGCATCATGAAAATGGCAGTGCGCACCGTAGCGGGCCGCCAGCTCGTCGACAAAGGCTGCCTGCTCGCGACTGCGAAAGGCATAGTGCAGCTCAAATGCTGCGCCGCTGGCCTGCAGCTCCTCCATCTGCGACATGAAGGGGGTGATGCCGATGCCTCCGGCAATCAGAATCTGCCGCCCCGGCGTGGCATGTAGCGGGAATAAATTGTTAGGCGGCGATATCTGCAAGATGTCCCCTTCCGCCACATGTGCGTGCATGAAGGCCGAGCCACCGCGCGAAGCTTCCTCGCGTCGCACGGCAATCTGGTATTGCTCCAGCTGGAATGGAGAACCGAGCAGCGAATAGGCATTGTGGATAAGACCGCTGGCGGTGGGCATTTGCACAATGATATGGCTGCCACCACTGAAGGCTGGCAGCGGGCCGCCATCTGCGGCCTGCAAGGTAAAGCGTTTGATCAGCGGACTGGCTTGTTCGATCCGCACCACGCGGACATTCATATTCGGGGACTGAAGGCTCATGTCGATTCATGCTCGGGGTTGACTGAGCCGCGCAGGAGCATGCCCATCCTGCAGGCCGGACAGCATTGGCCCCGGGCATGCACGTGCTATCGGCACAGCATTGGATTTTGCAATTTCACAGGGTTCATCACGGCAGCGGCGGCAACCGCCAGGCAGCGCCGCCGCAGGTGGAATCAGTCCTGATGCTGGCGTGCCACCAAGTGATGGAAGTGGGCAATGCCATGCTCGCTGATGCCGCTGCGCTGGCGGTCGGTCATGATGCGCCCCTGGCCACGATAGCCACGCGATTTGAGCCCGCGCTGCACGCTTTCTACCAGTCGCAGGTCCTCCGGCCGGAACACCGTGCGATACCACTCCACCAGTGCCTGCTGCTCGGCAGTCAGCTCCTTGTTGCGGAAATAGATGTCGTAGTGTTGCAAGGTGGTTTCGGCATCCACCGGGAATTCATAAATCACCGTCATGAAATCGGCTCCCGGCGGTACATTGAACATGGTGCAAGGCCAGGCCCAGTAGCCGCTGAAACTGGGATCCTTGACCGAGGCGTCGAACTTGAAAGACTTCTCGGAGGAGCGTGCCAGCCCGAATTGCAGTGACCAGTTGCCATGCAGGGTGTGCGTGTATTTGTCCACCTGCACCGAGTCGGCAAAGCCCGGATGGGCCGGTGCACAGTGGTAACACTCCATATAGTTGTCGACGATGATTTTCCAGTTGGCTGGCGTGGCCGTGACGAAACGGGCAGCCAGATGCAACTGGTCGATGACCGGGCATGCCTTGCGCAGGCTGTCGGCCAGACCGGGCAATTGCTGCTCCACCGGCCCGGCCGCCAGATTCATGTTAACGAACACGAAACCGGCATACTCCTCCACTTTCAGCGGCGACAAAGTCGCCTTGTTCGCATCGAAATCGACCACGTTTTCGCAATTGCGTGCATGCCCCAGCTGACCGTCCAGCTTGAAGGTCCAGGCGTGATAAGGACAGGTAATCACATTCTTGGCCCTGCCACTACCTTGCAGCAGCTGGTGACCACGATGGGGGCAGACATTGTAAAAGCTACGCAATACGCCATCCCGACCACGCACCACGATGATGCTTTCTCCTGCAATATCGCGGGTGATGTAGTCGTTGGATTCCGCCAGTTCACTGCCGTGTGCCACACAAATCCAGCTATGGGCAAAAATCTTCTCCTTCTCGAACTGATAGACCTTGTCCGAGGTGTAATACTCGGCAGGCAAGGTCCAGGCACGTTCGGGATCGGCACAGAAATCCGGGCTCAATCTGGTGTGATCATTCATGGATGTTCTCCTCTGTCTGGGGTGGTCACAGGGCTGTGAATTCCTGCCCTTTTCTTGTCCGGTCATGCCTTGCGAATCAGCATGGCAAGCCCGGGGGATGGTGCGCAGCGCCACATGGCAGCGCGCTGCAACCCATGTCATGTCTGTCCATGTCGAGTCTGGTCAGCAAGCATGCTAGTGATGGCAGCTGACAGTGCGCGGACCATGCGGGCGGTCTCCGGCCCCTGCTGCCAGAAGCGCAGGCAACCATGCAGCAGGCCACGGCCCAGGTGGCACTGCGCCGCAACACCACTGGCCTGCAGGCGCCGGACGTAGAGCACGCCATCGTCACGAAGCGGGTCGTATTCCGCCACTGTTACAAAGGCGGGGGGCATGCCTTGCAGGTTGGCGGCTGCCAGCGGTGCCAGCCGAGGGTCGGCATGTGTGGCCGGATCCGGTGCGTATTGCGCCAGGTAGTAGGCCATGTCATCACGGCCAAGCAACGGGGCATCAGCATGTTCGCTTGCTGCTGGCTCAGTCGGTACGGTCGCCAGTGCGGGATAAATCAATGCCTGCCCGCAGAGCGGCAGCCCTTGCCTGCCACGTGTCGCCAGGCATAGCGCAGCCGCCAGATTGCCACCGGCACTATCCCCGGCCACGACAACACGAGCGGGGTTGATACCCAGTGCCGGGCCATCCATGCTCAACCAGTCCCACACGGCCAGACAGTCGTCCAAAGCGGCGGGAAAGACATGCTCGGGAGCCAGGCGGTAGTCCACCACCAGCACGCTTGCAGCACACTCCTGCGCCAGCAATGCTGTGATAAAGGCGTGTGAATCCAGACCGCCCAGTACCCAGCCACCGCCATGCAGGTACAGCACACAGGGCCAGCCGGCTGGCGGTGTGGCTGTAGCTGGCCGGTACAAGCGCAACGGGATATGCCGTTCATCCACCGGCAAAACATGGTCCTCCACCTGCACGCCATCCGGCAGCGGTGGCGTGAAATGCCGGCACAGGGCGTCGTAAGCCACACGCATCTGCACCAGGCTGTCATCAGCAGGCTGGAACCGGGCACTCTGGTTTACAAAAGACTGCATTTCTGCAGAAAGCTGATAAGCACGCGCCATGGCCACACTCATGAACCGGACTGCTGGCTGGCCACCTCAGGCGGAGGCTGTTCACCTATCCGATGTGCCGGAACATCGCCGTAATCTTCACGCAGCCACTTGAGCAGGCCATACACCTTGACCAGGGTGATGATGGCAAAGGGAATGGCCGTCACAATCACCGTGGTCTTCATGGTGTTGAGTGGTGCCTTGGCAAAAATCATTGCCAACGGCACCAGGGTGAGCATGACGCACCAGAACAAGCGATCGACAGGGGACGGGTCTTCGCCTTCAGCCAGATTTCGGGTACAGGTAGCGGAAACGGCGTAACCCACCGCATCCATGTGTGCAGCCAGAAAGATCGCCATCACGGCCAGGAAAAATGCGATCACCACACGGCCAGCCGGCAACAACGCCAGCAACTGTGCAATGGCCGATTCTCCTCCCTGATCCTGCAATACCTGCGGCACCGCCACCAGGCCTGTGATGAAGCTGTGCACGCTATAGCTTTCCAGTACGCCGTAAACAAACCAGATACCGGCACAGCCACCCAACATCATGGCCAGCAGCACCTCACGGATGGTTCGGCCACGGGATACCCGGGTGACAAACAAGGCTACGCCCGGCGCATAGGAAATCCACCACAGCCAGTAAAATACGGTCCACTCACGGGTAAACTTGCCGTCGCCCAAGGGGTCGGTAAACAAGCTCATGTCGATAAAGCTGCTGAGCATCAGGCCCAGGCTGGACAACACATTACTGGTAATGAAATGGGTAGGCCCCAGCAGATAGACATAAGCGGCTAGGGCCAGCACGCCCCAGCACACCATCTGGCTAAGACGCTTCATGCCACCATCCATGCCCACCCAGGATGACAGGGTGAACAGCACAGCAACCGACAGAATCACCACCAGCTGCGTGACAAAATTGTCCGGAATGCCGGTAAGGGTGGACAACAGACGGGTAAAGGTGGTGGCAGTCAGTACCAGGGAAATGGTCAATGCGCCAAACATGCACAGCATGAACAGCAAATCCACCAGCCGGCCCAAGGCACCATCAGGCTTGCGACCGGTAATGCTGCCGACAATGGCAGCCAGGCTCAGTCCCTTGTTCTTGCGCACATGAAAGTAGTAGCACATGGCTACCGAGCCCACGGCATACATGGCCCAGGCACTCAGGCCGGAATGAAACAGGGAATACGCCACACTGTATTTCAGCGCCTGCGGTGAAGCCGGGGGCAGGTTCAGGCCAGGGGTCTGGTAGTAATAGGCCCAGTCCAGAAAGCCCCAGTACAAGGCCGACGAACCCATGCCGGACATGATGAACATGAAAATCCACGACAAGGTGGAATAGTCGGGACCGCCTTCACCCAGCCGGATCAGCCCGTACTTGCTCATCCCCAGCCAGATGACAAACAGGACCGAACAAAAGGCAAACAACAGGATGGGCGAGGCAAACACCGTGGTACACCAGTACATCAACCGGTCTGCAACTGCGATGGATGCCTGCGGCATGAGGATCATGACCATCACCATCGCAAAAACAATCACCAGGCTGACCAGAGCCAGTGGCATGTCCCGCCGGTTTGGTTTGCTCATGTTCATGACGCCTCCTGCCAGTGCAATCCTGCCGGCAGCAGTACTTGCCCGCTGCCATCAGCCGTTATGACTGCAATTTTGTAAGCCTTCATCCCACCCTCCTCTGTTCTTTCGCCGTAATGCAAGGTGACACCGAGCGCTAGCATGGCGGAAAAGCAAGCCGGGATAATTGGCAGCTCTGTGCATACAGAAGACACGAAACATGAAGGATTTGCTGCAGCTGGAAGATTTGCGTGTTTTTTGCCTGGTGGTACGCAAGGGCGGGTTTACTGCGGCGGCCGAAGCCATGGCCGCCTCACCGGCCTATGTCAGCAAGCGCATCCGCGTGCTGGAACAAAGCCTGGGCTGTCGCCTGATCAACCGCACCACCCGGCGCATAGCACTGACAGAACAAGGAGAACGCATCCACGGCTGGGCCGGAAAGATACTGCAGGATGTAGAACAGATGAGCGTGGAGATTGGCACCGCCCAACAGCAGCCGCGCGGCATTATCCGCATCAGCAGCAGCTTCGGCTTTGGCAGGGTTCACCTGGCGCCGGCACTGGGCGAGCTGGCACGACATTACCCGGAGCTGAGCATACGGCTGGAACTGGCTGATTGCCTGATCGACCTGGCACAAGAAGGCATTGATCTGGACATCCGGGTGGGCAACGAAATTGCCCCGCAACTGCTGGCCCGCAAGCTGGTGGAAAACCGGCGCATCCTGTGCGCTTCACCGGACTACCTGTTGCGACACGGCCACCCGACCGGGCTGGAAGCACTGATGCAGCACAACTGCCTGGTGATCAAGGAAAGGGATCATCCCTTCGGGGTATGGCGGCTGACCGGCCCGCACGGTGAGCACAGCATCCGGGTGCAAGGCGCCCTGGCTGCCAACCATGGCGAGGTGGTTCACCAATGGGCCTTGCAGGGGCACGGCATCATGCTGCGTTCGCTATGGGACGTGGCAGGCGAACTGGAACGGGGTGAACTGGTGCAGGTTTTACCCGAATACTACCTGCAGGCAGACATCTGGGCGGTGTATCCGGACAAACTGGCCAACTCGGCCAAGCTGCGGGTGTGTGTGGAATTCTTCCAGCACTATTTCGGACAGGGCAAGCTGGCCTGACGACAACCAGCCATGCCCGATGGGGAGCAGCACTACTTGGGCTTGCGCAAGCTGGGCGGCGTATGCCCGGCAGGAGTGTCCGCGTCTTGCTCCTCGTCATCATCCGCATAAGGCTGCGGTTTGACGCCGGGCAAATCAACCGGTGGCGGGGCCTTGGACAGACGTGCCAGCGAGCCGATGGTGGACATCACCAGCGCCACGATGACAAACAGCCAGAACCAGGTGGAGTGCAGAATATCCATGGCCTCTTCCTTCAGGGGTTCACTTGCCACCGTCCGGCAGGCATCCGGCCAGTGGCAAGCAAAGGTCAGCCGCGACGCAGCACACGCGCTGCATCCAGCGCAAAGTAAGTCAGAATGCCATCGGCCCCGGCACGCTTGAAGGCCATCAGGCTTTCCATCATGCATTTCTCTTCGTTCAGCCAGCCGTTCTGGAATGCTGCTTTCAGCATCGCGTACTCACCGGATACCTGATAAGCGTAGGTTGGCACGCGGAAGGTGTCTTTCACGCGGCGAATCACGTCCAGATAAGGCATGCCCGGCTTGATCATCACCATGTCGGCACCCTCTTCCAGATCCATCGCCACTTCCTGGATGGCTTCGTCCAGATTGGCCGGATCCATCTGGTAGTTGTACTTGTCGGCCTTGCCCAGATTACCTGCCGAACCGACCGCATCGCGGAAGGGGCCGTAGAAAGCCGAAGCATACTTGGCCGAGTAAGCCAGGATCTTGGTGTGAATGAAACCGGCTTCTTCAAACGCATCGCGCAGCGCACCAATACGGCCATCCATCATGTCGGACGGGCCGAACACATCCACCCCGGCTTCGGCATGGCACAAGCCCTGACGAATCAGCACTTCGGTAGTTTCATCGTTCAGGACATAGCCGCTGTCATCAATCAGGCCATCCTGACCATGTACGGTATACGGGTCCAGCGCACCGTCGGTCATGACGCCCAGCTCGGGAAAACGCTGCTTGAGCGCGCGCACCACGGTGGGCACCAGGCCATCCGGGTTGTAAGCCTCCTGCGCCGCATTGTCCTTGCCGGTTTCAATCACCGGAAACAGCGACAGCATCGGAATACCCAGCTCCACCGCCTGTTCGGCGGTATACAGCAGTTTGTCCAGACTTTGCCGTACCACCCCCGGCATCGACGCCACGGCCTGTTCACGGTTCTCACCTTCCAGCACGAACACCGGGTATATCAGATCATTGGTGGTGAGCACGTTTTCACGCATCAGGCGACGAGAGAAATCATCCTTGCGCATGCGACGCATGCGGGTGGCCGGGAAATAGCGGTTGGCAAAAATCATGGTGTTTCCATCACAAGGGACAATGGCGATGGGCGGAATTGTACGCCTGTTGCTGCGGGCTGGCAGCGCCATTCGCCATTTTGCCGTCGGCACTGGCGGGTATCCGTCCGCAACAAGGGCTATGGCCCCATTTCGGTCTGGCTGATCGAACCTCGCAGAATAGCCATGCATAAAAATCATATCAATCATTCTGTGGACTCATGGCAAACCGTAATATTTGTTGTGCAAAAGCTGCATTTTTCATGAAAAAACTGTCCGATTTGCCAAAATGCAACAGAGAAAAACCACGATGAAACAGATGTTTCAATCTTGGATCAACGATTGGAAACAAATATTTGCGGCTGGATGAAACTTCATCAAATATTTTTAACAATATGATTTTTAAAGATTTTTACAAGAAAAAACATTACTGAAAAGACACTGCAGCCCGCCAGCAAGCACGAACACCCCGCTGCTTTGTTAATAAATGTTCGTTGACGCCCTCTCAGCCGTTTCGCAAACTCAGCCCCGTCGGTGAAATCAAGTTTTTACATGGCTTGACCAGAACCGCAGCCAGCCTGCCAACAGATCAGGCGGACACAGAAATTACTATTAAAGGATTTAGAGGAATGAAAAAACTCGTACTCGCTGCCGCCATTGCTGCAGCCATGCCCGTATTGGCTCATGCCGATGTCACCATCTATGGTTCCATCCGTGCTGGCCTGGACAGCATGAAGAGCACCGACACCAGCTTCAAGTCGAGCACTGGTGTGGACGACTTCGCCAGCCGTATCGGCTTCAAGGGTAACGAAGACCTGGGCAATGGCCTGAAAGCCATCTGGCAGGTTGAAACCGGCATGAACGTGGATGGCGTTGCCACCAGCGGTACCGGTGCCGGCACCTTCGCCAACCGCACCAGCTTTGTTGGTGTTGAGGGCAACTTCGGTAAGCTGCGTCTGGGCTACATCGACGACGTACTGGCTGAAACCGAGTCCACCGACAACCTGTATGGCCCGCGTCGCGATGCCAGCACCGGTATTGCCTTCCCGCTGTACGAAGGTACGGATGTATTCGGTGCCTACGGTGATGGCCGCGTGAAAAACGGCGTGCGCTACGACAGCCCGGACCTGAACGGCTTCAATGCCATGGTTCAGCTTGGCTCCGGCGAAGCACAGGTTTCTGGTGGCAAGAAAACCGGCAACACCCTGGGCACCCGTCTGGCCTACGCCAATTCCGGTTTCTTCGGTGCTTACGCCTACATGGCCAAGTACAACACCGTGGCAGACCACAACAGCGGCATTCACCGCGTTGAATTCGGCTACGACGCCAACAATCTGTACCTGGCAGCTACCCTGCAGCGCAGCACCCTGTGGGGCAATGCCTGGGCAACCAATAGCGATGGCAGCCAGGCCGTTGCCGGCATCGCCAATACCACCGTTGCCAACACCGGTGCCAACAAGCTGACCAGCAATGTCTGGGCCGTGAATGTTGCCTACACCATCGGTGCCTTCAAGCCGTCCTTCGTCTACTCCAAGCGCAGCAGCGTGAAAGTTGACGGCCAGTCGCAGGACTGGGGTGCTACACAATGGGCTGCCGCTCTGGATTACAGCCTGAGCAAGCGCACCATGGTTGAAGCCGGTTACGGTCAGGTGAAGGAAGACAAGGGCGCGCAAACCGCAATGGGCTGGGCTCAGGACAAGGCCACCATTACCTGGGTGATGCTGAAGCACAACTTCTAAGCACTGCCCACTGGCTGGTTCCTTTGAAGAAAGTCATTTGCCACCGCCCTGCCGCGGTGGCTTTTTTCATTCTGGCCGAAGAGTGCGCAGCCCCAAAAAAAAACGGAGCCCGCAGGCTCCGTCTGTTTTTCCATCATTGGCAGCGCTTATTCGAAGAAATCGCGCAGCTTGTCCATGAAGGATTTGGAACGCGGATTATGAGTCGCCACATCGCCCTGGCTGATGGCGTCGAATTCACGCAGCAGCTCTTTCTGGCGTTCGGTCAGCTTGACCGGGGTTTCCACCACCACATGGCAGTGCAGATCGCCATAATCGGTGCCACGTACCGCTTTCACACCCTTGCCACGCAAACGGTATACCCGGCCGCTTTGCGTTTCGGCGGCAATCTTCACCTTGGCCATACCATCGAGCGTAGGAATCTCGATTTCGCCGCCCAGTGCCGCCGTGGCAAAGGAAATCGGCATTTCGCAGTGCAGATCCATGCCGTCACGCTGGAACACGGCGTGCTGCTTGATGTGGGTCACTACATACAAATCACCCGACGGCCCGCCATTCTGCCCCGGTTCGCCTTCGCCGGACAGACGAATGCGGTCGCCCTCGTCCACGCCAGCCGGAATCTTCACGTTCAGCGTCTTGTTGGTCTTTTTCTGACCCGCGCCATGGCAGCTGGTGCAAGGGTCGGTAATCTGCTTGCCGGTGCCATGGCAGGTCGGGCAGGTTTGCTGGATGGAGAAGAAGCCCTGGCTCATGCGTACCTGACCATGACCACCGCAGGTGGAGCAGGTCTTGGGCTGGGTGCCCGGTTTGGCACCGGTGCCGTGGCACACTTCGCAGTCTTCGTGCGACGGAATGCGGATCTGCTTTTCGCAGCCGCGGGCGGCTTCTTCCAGCGAGATGTCCAGGTTGTAGCGCAGGTCGGCACCACGATAGACATTGGAACGGCCACCGCCAGCACCACCACGGCCACCGCCGAAGATGTCGCTGAAAATATCGGCAAAATCGCCAAAACCACCAAAGCCGGCACTACCACCGCCAGCCCCGGCCTGCGGGTCTACCCCGGCATGGCCAAACTGGTCGTAGGCGCTGCGCTTCTGGCTGTCAGAGAGGATTTCATACGCCTCTTTGACTTCCTTGAACTTTTCTTCGGCTTCCTTGCTGTCCGGATTGCGGTCCGGGTGATACTTCATCGCCAGCTTGCGGTAAGCCTTTTTGATGTCTTCCTCGGAAGCATCGCGATTGACGCCGAGTACATCATAAAAATCTCTTTTGGACATGGTGTTTCACTCATCTGGCCGTGACCAACCGGTACGGCAGGCAATGATCTTCTTAACATGGCAAAGGCACAGAGGCCGGTGGAGCAGTCTCCGCCATTCCCTGTGCCTCGTTCAATCAGCAAGCCGCGGGCTTACTTCTTGTCTTTTACTTCTTCGAACTCGGCATCCACCACATCGCCTTCGTCCTTGGCCTTGCCGGCATCGGCAGCACCCTGACCAGCTTCAGCCTGTTGTGCCTGGGCATACATGATTTCACCCAGTTTCTGGCTGGCCTTGGCCAGTTCTTCGGTCTTGGCTTCGATGACAGCCTTGTCTTCGCCCTTCACCACTTCTTCAGCGGCTTTGACAGCGTCTTCGATCTTGGCCTTTTCAGCCGCGTCGATCTTGTCGCCATGCTCGGACAGGGACTTCTTCACGCTGTGGATCAGGCCTTCAGCCTGGTTACGCGCGGTCACCAGTTCGTGCAGCTTCTTGTCTTCCTCGGCATTGGCTTCGGCATCCTTCACCATGCGCTGGATTTCCTCTTCCGACAGACCGGAAGAAGCCTGGATGGTGATGTTGGCCTGCTTGCCGCTGGCCTTGTCCTTGGCCGATACATGCAGGATACCGTTGGCATCGATGTTGAATTCCACTTCGATCTGCGGAATGCCACGCGGTGCCGGCGGAATGTCACCAAGGTTGAACTGACCCAGGCTCTTGTTGGCCGCAGCCTTTTCACGCTCACCTTGCAGCACGTGGATGGTCACCGCAGTCTGGTTGTCATCCGCAGTGGAGAAGGTTTGCGAAGCCTTGGTCGGAATGGTGGTGTTCTTCTGGATCAGCTTGGTCATCACGCCACCCAGGGTTTCGATACCCAGCGACAGCGGAGTCACGTCCAGCAGCAGCACGTCCTTGCGATCGCCGGACAGCACCGAACCCTGAATGGCAGCACCAACGGCCACGGCTTCGTCCGGGTTCACGTCCTTGCGCGGTTCCTTGCCAAAGAATTCCTTCACCGCATCCTGTACCTTCGGCATACGGGTCTGGCCACCCACCAGAATCACGTCGGTAATGTCGGACAGCGATACACCAGCGTCCTTCAGCGCAACGCGGCACGGCTCGATGGAGCGGGTGATCAGGTCGTCAACCAGGCTTTCGAACTTGGCGCGGGTAATCTTCATCGCCAAGTGCTTCGGACCGGTGGCATCCATGGTGATGTACGGCAGGTTCACTTCGGTCTGGGTGGCGCTGGACAGCTCGATCTTGGCCTTTTCAGCAGCTTCCTTCAGACGTTGCAGAGCCATTACGTCGTTCTTCAGGTTCACGCCCTGTTCGCGCTGGAACTCGGTCACGATGTAATCGATGATGCGCTGGTCAAAGTCTTCACCGCCCAGGAAGGTGTCACCGTTGGTGGACAGCACTTCGAACTGGTGCTCGCCGTCAACGTCGGCGATTTCGATGATGGACACGTCGAACGTACCACCACCCAGGTCGTATACGGCAATCTTGCGGTCACCTTCCTGCTTGGCCAGGCCAAAGGCCAGCGCAGCAGCGGTCGGTTCGTTGATGATGCGCTTTACTTCCAGACCGGCAATACGGCCGGCATCCTTGGTGGCCTGACGCTGGCTGTCGTTGAAGTAAGCCGGTACGGTAATTACCGCCTCGGTCACTTCTTCACCCAGGTAGTCTTCGGCAGCCTTCTTCATCTTGCGCAGTACTTCTGCGGAGATTTGCGGCGGAGCCAGTTCCTGGTCACGTACCTTCACCCAGGCGTCGCCATTGGAGGCCTTCATGATCTGGAAAGGCATCAGGTCGATGTCTTTTTGTACTTCCTTGTCTTCGAAGCGGCGACCGATCAGGCGCTTGGCTGCGTACAGGGTGTTCTTCGGGTTGGTAACTGCCTGACGCTTGGCCGGTGCACCCACCAGGATTTCGCCATCTTCCATGTAAGCAATGATGGAAGGCGTGGTACGTGCGCCTTCGGCGTTTTCAATCACTTTCGGGTTGCCACCTTCAACTACGGCTACGCAGGAGTTGGTCGTACCCAGGTCAATACCAATGATTTTGCCCATCTTTTATTCCTTTATATCTGAATTCGTTGCGACTACGGCCAGCAAGCTGATAGCCGAGGCCTGTTGCGTTCATAGGTATTGGCTATGTGGTCTTTTTCAAGAGCCGGCCAAGAACCTTTTTATGGTTTTCGTGTCAGCCTTTGGCTTTGGCCACGATCACCATGGCCGGACGCAGCGTGCGCTCAGCCAGTTGATAACCTTTTTGCAGCACCCGTAACACCGTATTGGCTTCTGCATCGGACTCTTCCGCGCTCATCGCCTGGTGTTGATGCGGGTCCAGCTTGTCGCCCACTGCCGGGCTGATTTCCTTGATTTGTGCCTTGTCAAAGGCAGCCACCAGCTGCTTGAGCGTCATGTCCACACCCATCTTCAGGGTGTCTATCTGACCGCTTTGATCCAGCAGCGCCATTTCCAGGTAGTCCTTTACCGGAACCAGTTCCTGGGCAAACTTGTTGATGGCGTATTTCTGGGTGTTCAGCAGTTCTTCTGCATTGCGGCGACGCAGGTTTTCCTGGTCTGCACGGCTGCGCAGCAGTTGATCCTGCAGATCGGCCACCTGGGCTTCCAGTTCGGCAATGCGCTGTTCCACGGTTTGCTCTGTTTGCTGTTCGCTGGCAGCGGCGTTGTTCACGTCTTCAACGACGGCTTCGTTGTTCGTGTTGTTCTGGTTTTCCTGCATGGCAAGACCTCAAAAAAAGTCGGCTTTTAACAATGTCCCGACCTCAGATAAGGTCTATCGCGAGGAATTCAAGTCTTTTGTCTTGCCCACCGGTAACAACGCCTGTTACCGGGCCTCACCAGGCTGCGCGTTTTCGGACTTTTGTTTTCGCAACTGCAACAAAATTCGCGCATTATCACCTTCGGTTTTAGCCATGATTGTTATCTTCTGAACATCAGTTTTTTTTCGGTGTTGCACTGCACACAAGCGATTTTTTTTGTGCATATAATGGCTCACACATGCTAAGTGACCCACCCGGAAGAGCCGTCAGCCACGGGCATCCGGTGGTCATAAGGGGCAATGGACATAAACCGTTGTCAACAAAATCAGTCCGGAAAAACCGGAATGTCATTTGGCCAGAGGACTGCCGGAATTTACCGGCTCTGCAGAGAAAACTATTCGAGAAGGGTTTGAACATGACTACTCGCGAACAACGTATCGCCGCCATTCAACATGACTGGGACACCAACCCGCGCTGGAAAGGTATCAAGCGTGGTTACACCGCTGCCGACGTAGAGCGTCTGCGTGGTTCGGTACAAGTGGAACACACCCTGGCCCGCCAAGGCGCCGAGAAACTGTGGAACCTGGTCAACAACGAACCCTACATCAACTGTCTGGGCGCACTGACCGGTGGTCAGGCCATGCAGCAGGTGAAAGCCGGCATCAAGGCCATCTACCTGTCCGGCTGGCAAGTTGCCGCCGACAACAACGAATACTCCGCCATGTACCCGGACCAGTCCCTGTACCCGGTGGACTCCGTGCCGAAGGTGGTAGAGCGCATCAACAACGCCTTCACCCGTGCCGATGAAATCCAGCACTCCAAGGGCGTTGAAAAAGGCCAGCCTGGCTTTGTTGACTACTACGCGCCCATCGTGGCCGATGCCGAAGCCGGTTTCGGCGGCGTGCTCAACGCCTACGAACTGATGAAGGCCATGATCCGCGCCGGTGCCGGTGGCGTTCACTTCGAAGACCAGCTGGCTTCTGTCAAGAAATGCGGCCACATGGGCGGCAAGGTACTGGTTCCGACCCAGGAAGCCATCCAGAAGCTGATCGCAGCCCGTATGGCTGCTGACGTATACGGCGTGCCGACCCTGGTGATTGCCCGTACCGATGCTGAAGCTGCTGACCTGATCACCAGCGACTACGACGCCAACGACAAGCCTTTCCTGACTGGCGAGCGCACTGCCGAAGGCTTCTACAAGACCAAGAAGGGTCTGGAACAAGCCATCAGCCGCGCCGTGGCCTACGCTGACTACGCCGACCTGGTATGGTGCGAAACCGGCACCCCGGATCTGGAATTCGCCCGCAAATTTGCTGAAGCGGTACACGCCAAGCATCCGGGCAAACTGCTGGCCTACAACTGCTCGCCGTCCTTCAACTGGAAGAAGAACCTGGACGATGCCACCATCGCCAAGTTCCAGCGCGAACTGGGTGCCATGGGCTACAAATACCAGTTCATCACTTTGGCTGGTATCCACAGCATGTGGTACAACATGTACGACCTGGCACAAGACTACGTTGCGCGCGGCATGTCGGCTTACGTCGAGAAGGTACAAGAGCCGGAATTCGCAGCACGCGACCGCGGCTACACCTTCGTATCGCACCAGCAGGAAGTGGGCACCGGCTACTTCGACGATATCACCACCGTGATTCAGGGTGGCCAGTCCAGCGTGACCGCGCTGACCGGCTCCACCGAAGAAGAACAGTTCCACTAAGCAGTGACAGGAGCTGCATGCCAGCTCTGCCCTACACGCCCGCCAGCCTTGCGCTCGCGGGCGTTTTGTTTTCCTGCAGCCATTTATTAAATCTGGCTAAACAATCAATTCATCAAAAGCGACTAGTCCTGACACGAACAATCACTATACTGAACGCTGCTATTCTTCATTGGCTGGACTGTCGGTCACGGCAGGCCAGCTCTTCCCGCTTTATTTCCAGCAAAGGTATACACCATGACCAAGGTTGTCGTTGTCTATCATTCCGGCTACGGCCATACCCAGCGCGTTGCCCAGCAAGTGGCTGCCGGTGCCAATGCCGAACTCATCGCCATCGATGCCGAAGGCAATGTGCCGGACAGCGCCTGGGACCAGTTGGCCGCAGCCGACGCCATCATCTTTGGCGCCCCCACCTATATGGGCAGCCCAAGCTGGCAGTTCAAGAAATTTGCCGATGCCAGCTCCAAAGCCTGGTTCACCCGCGCCTGGCAAGATAAGGTATTCGGCGGCTTCACCAACAGTGCCAGCCTGAACGGCGACAAGCAGGTTGCCCTGATCACCCTGCAAACCCTGGCTTCGCAACACGGTGGCATCTGGGTCAGCCTGGGCCTGCTGCCGAGCAACACCAAGGCCGCCCAGCGTACTGACATCAACAATCTGGGTGGTTCGGTTGGCCTGCTGGTGCAGTCTCCGGCTGATGCCAGCGTGGATGAAATCCCGCAGGGTGACCTGGACACTGCCACGCAATACGGTGCACGTGTGGCGGCCATCGCCGCCAAGCTGCGTGGTTGATTCAGCCCGTTTGAGATGTAAAAAAGCCACCCCGCAGGGTGGCTTTTTCTTTGGCAAGTACCGCAGCAAGTACGGAATCAGGCCTGCTTGTGCAAGTGGGAGTTCTTGCGCGAGTAACCGAAATACACCACCAGACCAATCACCAGCCACACCACAAAGCACAGCCAGGTCAGCATGGACAGTTGCGCCATCAGGAATACGCAGAAGATGACGGCCAGTGCCGGAACATAAGGCACCCCCGGGCACAGGAATTTGCGCGGCAGGTTCGGCTCGGTCTTGCGCAGCTTGATGATGGCGATGGCAATCAGCGAGAAGGCAGCCAGCGTACCAATGTTCACCAGTTCGGCCAGTGTATGCAGCGGAATGAAGCCAGCAATCAGCGCGATGATGGTGCCGATCAGCCAGGTGGCCTTGTACGGCGTGCCGTATTTCGGGTTCACTTCGGAGAAGATTTTCGGCAGCAAACCGTCGCGGCTCATGGCAAACAGGATGCGGGTCTGGCCGTAGGTCATCACCAGAATCACGGTCAGCATGCCCAGAATGGCACCCAGATCGACAAAACCGGCAAACCAGTCCAGCTTGGCCACTTGCAGCGCCAGCGATACCGGGTGGTCGATACCGGCGAAATGCGCGTAAGGCACGATGCCGGTCATGATGGCCGACACGATCACGTACAGGATGGAACAGATGGCCAGCGACCAGATCACGCCCTTGGGAATGTCACGCGCGGGGTCTTTCACTTCTTCTGCCGCACAAGTCACTGCGTCAAAACCCAGGAAGCTGAAGAACACGATGGCTGCACCATGGAATACGCCATTCATGCCGTAAGGCAGGGCCGGGCTCCAGTTGGCCGGTTTGACATGCCACACGCCGATGGCAATGAACATCAGCACCACGGCCACCTTGATCAGCACCACGATATTGTTGACGCGCTTGGATTCCTTGATGCCAAAGGCCAGCAAGGCAGTAATCAGCATCGCGATGGTGAAGGCAGGCAGATTGAACAAGGTATCCTTGCCCGGAACCGCACCGGCGGCAGCCGTCAGCGCATCGGGAAGGTGAATGCCGAAACCGCCCAGCAAGCTCTGGAAATAACCGGACCAGCCCACCGATACGGCAGAAGATGCCAGCAGGTATTCCAGCATCAGGTCCCAGCCGATGATCCAGGCCACCAGTTCACCCAGCGTGGCGTATGCATAGGTATAAGTAGAGCCGGAAATCGGCAACATGGCGGCGAATTCTGCATAGCACAGTGCCGCAAAGCCGCAGGCAAAGGCGCCGATGATGAAGGACAACACCAGGCCCGGGCCGGCCACCGTGGCACCGGTACCAGTCAACACGAAAATGCCGGTACCGATGATGGCACCGATCCCCAGCATGGTCAGGTCGAAAGCCGTCAGCTCCTTGCGGAGCCCTTTTGCAGTCTGGGCAAATTCCAGCATGCCCTGAACGCTCTTTTTGCGCATCAAACTCATGTTCAGACTATCCTGTGTGCGCCGGTGCCATCGCCATGTTTGGGCAAGGGGACAACCGGCCTTAGATGATCATACTCAGCCCGTCCGCCGCTGCCCTGTCTGCTGCCGGTTCGTGACCGACAACTCAACGCAGGACACTGCCGCGGAAAACGCGCGATATTACAGGAAGGGGAGAACAGTTCAAGCCAAAATATTGGACAAAGTGTATCCATTATCCATTAATGGCCTCATATCGCGGCAGGATCTATCCCATACTTGTCATAATCGTGCAAGACAAGGCAGTTTGTAGCGCAACTCAGCCAACAATCCGGCAAAAATTGCTGCATTAACGCAATGCCATGCCTATTTGACATGAATTTGTGCTATCCCAAGCCCGGAACCGCCAGCCAGACCAAAGACCAGGGTGCCAGACGACAACGGCGTTCCGGGCATGCAGCGAAGCCCGTGCAGGAACAAACTGCTGCTTTCAATCCCAATAGCCGGTGGCGGTGTAAACCTGGCGCAGGTGTTCGATAAAATGCCGCACCCGGGCCGGTAGAAAACGGCGTTGTGGAACAACGGCATACACCGGGTAGTCCGGCGAGGCAAACTGGTCCAGCACCGTCACCAGCCTCCCCTCGGACAAGTCATCCTTGACCTCCCACAAGGAGCGCCAGGCCAGCCCCAAGCCCTGCAAGGCCCAGTCATGCAGCACCGCACCATCATTACATTCCTGACGACCTGACACGCGCAGGTTGATCAGTTCGCCATCCCGCTCAAAGCTCCAGCCACGGCTTTGGCTTTCACCCAGCGACAGACAGTTGTGCTGTGCCAGCTCTTCCAGCGTGTGTGGAATGCCATGCCTTGCCAGATAGGCGGGCGACGCCACCACCACACGACGGTTTTCCGCCAGCCGCATGGCCACCAGCGATGAATCAGCCAGATCCGAAATGCGAATCGCACAATCAATGCGCTCGCGCTGCAAATCAATCAGCCGGTCCGACAGATCCAGCGTCACCCGGATATCCGGATGCGCCAGCTGGAATGCCGCAATATGCGGTGCCACGTGACGCCGACCAAAACCGGCCGGGGCGGATACCCGCAGATGGCCGCGCGCCCGGCCGCTACCGGACGCCACTGCGGCCTCGGCTTCGGACAGTTCAGTCAGAATGCGCTGGCAGTCTTCAAAAAATGCCGCGCCTTCCTGAGTCAGGGTCACGCTGCGCGTGGTGCGCACCAGCAGCTTCACCCCCAGCCGCTCCTCCAGCGCATCCAGCCGGCGGCCTATCATGGCCGGCACCACCCCTTGCTGGCGGGCAGCAGCGGACAGGCTGCCATGATTGACCACGGCGACAAAGGTTTCCAGCTGTTTTAGTTCGCTCATTGCGTACTTAAAAGTAAAAGATGTTATGCCTATTTATGCATTTTTTTTTACTGTTTGGCTAGATACACTGCTTACATCGCAATGCAGCATTTTGTTGATCAAAGGCAGCGGTTCTGCCGTATAAACGCATTTATTTCAGGAGCAAGCACATGGCTGTCACCCTTCCGCAAGGCGTGGAAATCCTCGCCCCGCTGACCCCGGCGTTTGAAGAAATCCTCACTACCGAAGCACTGTCCTTTGTCGCCAAACTGCATCGCCAGTTTGAAGCACGCCGCCGTGAGCTGCTTGCCGCCCGCGTGGTGCGCCAGGCCGAACTGGATGCCGGCAAGCTGCCTGACTTCCTGCCGGAAACCGCCGCCATCCGTGCCGGCGACTGGAAAATTGCACCGCTGCCGCAAGACCTGCTGGACCGCCGCGTGGAAATCACCGGGCCGGTGGATCGCAAGATGATGATCAATGCACTGAATTCCGGTGCCAAGAGCTTCATGGCCGACTTCGAGGACTCCAACTGTCCGAGCTGGGAAAACCAGATCAGCGGCCAGATCAATGTCCGTGATGCGTATCGCAAGACCATTTCCTTTGCCAATCCGGATGGCAAGCAATACAAGCTGAACGACACCATTGCCACCCTGATCCTGCGTCCGCGTGGCTGGCACCTGATGGAGAAGCACGTCACCGTGGATGGCGAGATTGTCTCCGGCGCACTGTTCGACTTCGCCCTGTCCTTCTTCCACAATATTGCCTACCTGCAAACCGTGGGCAGTGCCACCTATTACTACCTGCCGAAGATGGAAGGCCATCTGGAAGCGCGCCTGTGGAACGATGTGTTCGTGTTTGCCCAGAACGAGCTGGGTATTCCGCAGGGCACCATCAAGGCTACCGTGCTGATTGAAACCATCCTCGCTGCCTTCGAGATGGACGAAATCCTCTACGAACTGCGCGAGCACAGCTCCGGCCTGAACGCCGGTCGCTGGGACTACATCTTCAGCTGCATCAAGAAGTTCAAGCAGAATCGTGACTTCTGCCTGGCCAACCGTGCACAGATCACCATGACCGTGCCCTTCATGCGTGCCTATGCCCTGCTGCTGCTGAAAACCTGCCACCAGCGCAACGCACCGGCCATTGGCGGCATGGCCGCACTGATTCCGATCAAGAACGATCCGGTGGCCAATGACAAGGCACTGGGTGGCGTGAAGGCTGACAAGGACCGCGATGCCACCGACGGCTATGACGGCGGCTGGGTGGCTCACCCGGGCCTGGTGCCGATTGCCAACGAAGCCTTCAGCCGCGTGCTGGGTGATGCCCCCAACCAGATTGCCAAGCAGCGTCCGGATGTGAATGTCACCGCTGCCGATCTGCTGAACTTCCAGCCGGAAGCGCCGATCACCGAAGCCGGCCTGTCCATGAACATCAATGTGGGCATCCAGTATCTGGGTTCCTGGATTTCCGGCAACGGCTGCGTGCCCATCCACAACCTGATGGAAGATGCCGCCACCGCAGAAATCTCCCGCTCGCAGATCTGGCAATGGATCCGCAGCCCCAAGGGCGTGCTGGAAGATGGCCGCAAGGTGACGGTGGAACTGTTCCGCGAACTGCAAGCTGCTGAAGTAGCCAAGCTCAAGGCGGAATACGGCAATCGCTGGACCAAGCAGTATGAAGACGCAGCCCGCATGTTCGACCATCTGACCACCTCGGATGACTTTGTCGAATTCCTCACCCTGCCGGGTTACGACTACATCGACTAAACGATCGATCCAATGGTTGGCAATTTGCCAGCTTACACTCATGCGGCCCGTGATCCGGGCCGCTTTTTTTTCGCCTGCCAAACTAACGGGCAACTTCCTGTCTCCAATATCCAATCTCAGCCATTTTATTGCGCAACGCAACAAGAAAAATCTTTAACATTGGAATAAAATTGCGCGAAATATTCATTTTCCAAAAAAATCTATCCTGACTCACAAGGAATTGTCATGTCCCTACGCCATCGCCAACTGCTGGCTGCCGCTGCAGCCGTGCTCTCCCTGTCTGCTTCCGCTGCCGAGCTCAAGTCGGTTGCCATCACGGCCATTGTCGATCACCCGGCGCTGGATGCCGCCCGCAAAGGGGTGACTGACCAACTGAAAGCCGAGGGTTTTGGTGAGGACAAGGTCAAGGTGCAGTATCAAAGCGCCCAGGGTAACCCGGCTACTGCCGGCCAGATCGCCCGCAAGTTTGTCGGCGACAAACCCGACGTCGCCGTGGCCATTGCCACACCGTCGGCCCAGGCACTGGTTGCCGCCAGCAAAACCCTGCCCATCGTATTCACTGCTGTCACCGACCCTGTGGCTGCCAAGCTGGTCAGCAGCTGGAAACCCAGCGGCACCAATGTAACCGGCGTTTCCGACATGCTGCCGCTGGGCCCGCAGGTAGACCTGATCCTGAAGGTAAAACCGGGTGCCAAACGCGTCGGCATGGTGTTCAGTCCGGGTGAGGTCAACTCCACCATCGTGGTGAAGGAACTGAAAGAAGAGCTGGCCAAGCGCGGCATGAGCCTGGTGGAAGCCCCGGCACCGCGTACCGTGGATGTGGCCCCGGCGGCCAAGAGCCTGATCGGCAAGGTTGATGCCATCTACACCAGCACCGACAACAATGTGGTGTCCACTTACGAATCGCTGGTGGCCGTCGCCAATCAGGCGAAACTGCCGCTGATTGCCTCTGATACCGACTCGGTAAAACGTGGAGCCATCGCAGCCCTGGGCATGAACTACTACGATATGGGCCGTCAGACCGGCAAGATTGTGGTTCGCATCCTGAAGGGTGAAAAGCCGGGTGCCATCGCTCCGGAAGTTGGCAGCAAGCTGAGCCTGACCGT
>NZ_JAELUD010000139.1:0-1650 GCF_016429185.1 Aquitalea sp. ASV11 | reverse complement strand
CGGAGATGTGTATAAGAGACAGCCATTGATCCGGTCAGGCAAACAAAAACGCCAGTGCATGCACTGGCGTTTTTTTGTCCGTGGCGGACACAAGCCTGCACTGCAGGCCGTGTGAAGCAATTACTTGCCGAAGCGTTCAATGCCTTCCACCAGTTCGGTCTTGGCATCTTCCAGCGTGCCCCAACCGTGGATCTTGACCCATTTGCCTTTTTCCAGATCCTTGTAGTGCTCGAAGAAGTGCACCATCTGGGCACGCAGCAGTTCCGGCAGGTCTTCCAGCTTCTGGATGGACTTGTACATCGGGCACAGCTTTTCCACCGGTACGGCAACCAGCTTGGCATCGATGCCGCCGTCGTCTTCCATCTTGATCAGACCCAGTGCGCGACAGCGGATCACCACGCCCGGCGGCAGCGGGAAGGGGGTAACCACCAGAACGTCAACCGGGTCGCCATCGCCAGCCAGGGTTTGCGGCACGAAGCCGTAGTTGGCCGGGTACATCATGGAGGTGCCCATGAAACGGTCAACCACCAGGGTGTTCCACTCTTTGTCGAATTCGTATTTGATCGGCGCAGCGTTGGCGGAGATTTCGATCACGACGTTAAAGTCGCCCGGCATGTCTTTGCCCGGGCCGATGAGTTCCAGGTTCATCAGGCAGAATCCTTTGTTAATGGTGGTTGTTTACACGGAATTTCTTGCAGGATTATATCAGCAGCTGCCGTGTTGTGCGGTGCACAGGTATAATCTTTGACGGATTTGTGCACCAATCGGGAACACTATGTTTGACACGCTGATTACCGAATTTGACAAGGGTTTGCGCACCCTGTTTGCGCCGGCGCAAAGCCAGCGTCCACGGCCGGATGCCGGGCTGGAAGAGGCCGAACTCAGCGCCGAGGAAAAGCGTCATGCCATCGGCCTGATGCGGGTAAACCACTGTGGCGAAGTGTGCGCACAGGCGCTGTATCAGGGGCAGGCCCTGACTGCACGTAATCCGGCCGCACGCGAAGCCTTGCAGCACGCTGCATTCGAGGAGGTGGAGCACCTGGCCTGGACCGAGCAGCGTATTCGCGAGCTGGGTGGTCAGCCTAGTCTGCTAGGCCCGCTGTGGTACACCGGCTCGCTGGCCATTGGCGTGACTGCCGGTTTGCTGGGGGATAAATGGAACCTGGGTTTTCTGGAAGAAACCGAACACCAGGTTGGTGCGCACCTGGACAGCCACCTGACTGCCTTGCCGGCAGCAGATGCCAAGAGCCGTGCCATTGTCAGCCAGATGCGGGATGACGAACTGCGCCATGCCGACATGGCGCACGAATATGGTGCCGCCCGCTTGCCGGCACCGGTGAAGGGCTTGATGAAACTGACAGCCAAGGTGATGACGGTCAGCAGTTACCGGGTTTGATGCCTGATCAGCACATATGTTGAAGATGCCACCTGCGGGTGGCATTTTTGTTACCTGGCGGAATGCAGCAAAGTGGCTTTGGTGGCCGGAAATGAAAAAAGCCCAGTCATGCGACTGGGCTGATTTCTGAATCCTGGCGTCCCCACGGGGAATCGAACCCCGGCTACCGCCGTGAAAGGGCGGTGTTCTAACCGCTAAACTATAGGGACTTTGGTGCACCCGGAGCGATTCGAACGCCCGACCCTTTGGTTCGT
>NZ_JAELUD010000138.1:0-1668 GCF_016429185.1 Aquitalea sp. ASV11 | reverse complement strand
TGTGTATAAGAGACAGCTTCTGAAGCACACCAGGCGAAGGTTAGCGCTGAAATACAGCGTATAAATATTGAGACTGGGATAAGGCCTCCACTTTGGCACACCATGAAAGTGTTATTTCTTTTACAATCAAAGAATATATTTAAACGCATTCTTCCCAAAAATATTTTTATATTTATTCTCAACTTAAAGAGAAAGCTTCTAGGAATGCGGTAGAAATAGGAATAAAAATTGAATTAATTGTTACTCCACGCATTACTTTTATACCGCAAATATTTCTCCGCATTACTTATTGAAATGAAAATACAGCTTTAATAAAATTATACATACTCCTTTAAAAATCAAAACACTCCCAATAAAAAATACATTCGCATTTTATCATTTTTAAATACACTTTTCTTGAATGCCATTCAATATTTACAAAGCAAGAGATTTACTTAAATTTCGCTTCATTCAAGTTCATTTTTTTTACTCCCAATTTAATACTAATTACTTTCATACCAGCTTTATATTTCTTACCATATTGAATTTATGTTTTCATCCTGAATGAAATTAACTATATTCTCTTGCTTGCAGTTATCCTTCTGAAAATACAAATCTCGCCGTATCGTAGTCCATAAGGAGGTATAAATGCTTTTCTTCCCCATTACGATCCATATCTTAGACAGTATAATTCTCAGCAATGTGGATTTACAAGTATAAATGGTTTGATCACAAAGTGTATTTCTATCAGTTACTGTACCCAGTTTAACCTATATGCTGTGGGTGAAATCTGAATTTAACTGCTCGGAGCTTTGATAGTTATACTTTACAAGCGACTAGATTTTTTGACGAGAAACATGTTTTTTGCCTTAAAAATATAAGTCAATTGCATGCATTTCTTTATTGCACAATCCTCGTTTAAGCGTTTGAAATGTGATGAGCAAGTCTAACTACTAATCCTGCTTCTCCTCCACCATGCTCATAACATTTACATCAAAGACTGAATCGACTAAATATGAAAATACTAACAATCGATGGAATCATTTATTCCCTCCAACGAAATGGCGGGATTTCAGTTTATTTCAATGAGCTTCAACAACGTCTGCAAAATAATCGAATATTATACGAATTGGTTAAGACAAATTCTAAGCTAAAGCGTTATATCAATCCACGGATGTCGGATAACAGAATATTTCACTCCAGTTACTACCGTACTGCTCGCGGAAAAAATATAATTAACATTACAACAGTGTATGATTTCACTTATGAATTTTTTGCGAGTGGTATTAAGAAGATTGTTCATAGTAGACAAAAGTTCAATGCTATTAAAAATTCAGAATGTATAATATGTATTTCTGAAAATACGAAAAATGATCTCCTCAACTTTTTACCTGATATTGATAGCAATAAAATTTACGTAACTCCACTTGGCCCTAGTTCATTATTCCATCCATTACATTTAGAAAATAAATCTGAATGCCCCTACATCTTGTTTGTTGGCGCAAGAGGTGGTTATAAAAATTTCAGGAACCTTGTCCTGGCTCTTTCCATGCTTAAAGATATCAATCTAAAAGTAGTCGGTGGTGGTTATTTTACCAATGAAGAACAAATATTCCTTGATAAATACATGGCTGACCGATATGAACACTGTCTCTTATACACATCTCCGAGCCCACGAGACGAACGCAA
>NZ_JAELUD010000137.1:0-1719 GCF_016429185.1 Aquitalea sp. ASV11 | reverse complement strand
GAGCTGCGCTGCGTCATCGGCCCCAACGGTGCGGGCAAGACCACCATGATGGACGTGATTACCGGCAAGACCCGTGCCGACAGCGGCTCGGCCTTTTTCGGCCAGACCATCAATCTGGCCCAGCATTCCGAGGCGGAAATCGCCCAGCTGGGCATAGGACGCAAGTTCCAGAAACCCACGGTATTCGAGGCGATGACGGTACAGGAAAACCTGGAACTGGCACTGGCCGGGCCGCGTTCGGTGTGGGCCAGTCTGCGCGCTCGCCTGACCGGGCAGCAGCGTGACCGTATCGACGAATTGCTGACGCTGATTCGCCTTGGCGAGCAGCGGGCGCGGCAGGCCGGTCTGCTGTCGCACGGCCAGAAGCAGTGGCTGGAAATCGGCATGTTGCTGGCGCAGGAGCCGCAGCTATTGCTGCTGGACGAGCCGGTGGCCGGCATGACCGATGCGGAAACCGAAAAGACCGCCGAGCTGTTGCTCACCCTCAAGGGCAGGCATTCGCTGATGGTGGTGGAACACGATATGGATTTCATCGCCAGCATTGCCGGCAAGGTGACGGTGCTGGCCGAGGGCGCGGTACTGGCCGAGGGCAGCTTGCAGCAAGTGCAGGCGGATGAACGGGTGATCGAAGTCTATCTGGGGCGCTGACATGCTGGACATACAAGAACTGGACCAATACTACGGCGGCAGCCACATTCTGCGCCGCGTCAGCCTGCAAGCCGAAATCGGCCAGGTGACCTGTCTGCTCGGCCGCAATGGCGTGGGCAAATCCACCTTGTTGCGCTGCCTGATGGGGCAGCTGCCGGCCAAAAACGGCAGCATACGCTGGCAGGGTGAGGACATCAGCCGCTGCGCGCCTCACCAGCGCGTGGCGCGTGGCATTGCCTATGTGCCGCAGGGGCGGGAAATCTTTGGCCGGCTGACGGTGGAAGAAAACCTGCGCATGGGGCTGGCCCGCTTTGGCGGCAAGGCCGGGCGCGAGATTCCGGCCTCGGTGTACGAGATGTTCCCGGTGCTGTACGACATGCGCCAGCGCCGCGGCGGCGACCTGTCCGGCGGCCAGCAGCAGCAACTGGCCATTGGCCGGGCGCTGGTCAGCCAGCCATCGCTGCTGGTGCTGGACGAACCCACCGAGGGCATCCAGCCTTCCATCATCAAGCAGATTGGCGAAGTCATCCGTAACCTGGCAGCGCGGCGCGACATGGCCATCCTGCTGGTGGAACAGTACTACGACTTTGCCGAAGCACTGGCCGATCGCTATATGGTGATGTCACGCGGCGAGGTGATACGTTGCGGAGCTGGTTCCGACATGGCGCAGGACGGAGTACGCGAACTGCTGGCCATCTGACACGGCAGGCTGCCAGCCTGTCTCCCGGCACGCTAATTGCTGGGTCTTGCACCATCCACCTTGCTGATTGACTGCTGATGAATCTGAACGAGCTGAGCATGGCCAATGCCTTGCCTGCCGGTTTGCAAGCCGGCTGGCATGCCGCACTGGAATTGGGCTATGCCCTGGTGCAAGGCCGCACCGTGCCGGTGCATCGACGTCACCAGGGGCCGTTGCGGGTGCAAAAACACTTCATCGACGCCCATGGCCAGTGCCAGCACATTGTGGTGCATCCTCCGGGCGGCATGGCTGGCGGCGACAGGCTGACGCTGGATATCGATCTGGCCGCAGGCAGCCAGGTACTGCTCACCAGCCCCGGCGCGGCCAAATGG
>NZ_JAELUD010000136.1:0-1947 GCF_016429185.1 Aquitalea sp. ASV11 | reverse complement strand
GTGCAGTGGAAACCCTGGCGGCGGCGCAAAAGCGCGAATCGTTCGAAGGCGAAAAACGCGCCAAGCTGGCTTCCGGTGTGCTGGGCCTGGACATGTACGCAATGCGCGAGCCGCTGGCCAAGGCTGGTCTGCGTTATATCGACTGACGTTTGCTGGCGTAAACGTCACTCTCTGCGTTGGCCACCCTGAGGGGTGGCCTTTTTTTGGCTTACGCAGGGGATATCTATTTGTGAAAGTGTGTTACTTCAGTTGTGGGAATAACGCCCGGCATTTTTTATTGCTATCAGGGCCATTAAAAATCACTTGTTTCCAGTGTGTGGTTTCAAATACGCCAGGGTAGGCACCTTTCTTGCAAGAGATGGCACTGGATTTTAATGCAAGATATTTTCCATCCGGTGAGAAAAACGCCTTGTCATTATGTCCTGCAAAAAGAGAGCGATCCAGATCTATATTGGAATTTCTATCAGGTGAGAAAAATTGTTTGTAATTTATTTTTAATGGATCAGGAAGAGTGCCATATTCATTTATTGCCTTATTAATAATTACACCGGCCATGTAGCTGGATTTACTTTTTTTTCGTACCGCATGCCAAAAATCGGGTTGATATATAGCAAAATTAAATTGCGCGCACTGTTGACGTCCATTAGTATTGCGGATTGTAATGAGCTGGAAATTTCTTGGAAATCAACGTTATTTTTGTCGCAGTTTTCAAGATCGGAAATTTTTATAAAGCCATTTCCATCTAGAATTAGAAATTTTGAGTCGGATGAGATGGATGCTGATGTATGTCCAATCCAATATGGAAATTTTATTTGACATGTGTTTTCTTTGTAAATAATTTCCATTTCTTGGATATTTTCATTTTGTACGGTAACGCTTTGTACTTTGATGTTTGGTTCTGTGTTTAAAATTATTGTGGTCTTGGCAGGTGATGGAGTTGATAAGCTGAAAAGTATTATAAGTTGGATTGCCAAGCTGCTAATTTTTTGAGTACGTATCACTTAACACTCTCCTTGGTGGTAAAGTGAAATAGGCTGGTGTGTTATCTGGATTTGTATTGTTCTGAATCGCTATTGAGGTGCCATGAATAAGTTCAATTTTTAATATGCGATTTTACAAACTGATAGGCCATGTTGCAGTAAATCAGCATGATATTGCTATTGAATTTCTTGTAAAAGTGATTTTTCACGCTGCATGGCTTGGTTTTTGAATTTGCTTTTACTTCAATTGTGGAAATAATGCCCGGCATTTTTTATTGCTATCAGGGCCATTAAAAATCACTTGTTTCCAGTGTGTGGTTTCAAATACGCCAGGGTAGGCGCCTTTCTTGCAAGAGATGGCGCTGGATTTTAATGCGAGATATTTTCCATCCGGTGAGAAAAAAGCCTTGTCAGTGCTAAGGGCATTGATAAATGAATGTTTATCTAATTCTATCGAGTCTGTGCGATTTTCATTGTAAAATGGTTTCTTTTTAATTGAAATAATTTTGGATAGATTTTTCATGTCTACCAGTGCGGCCATGAACGTAAATTTGTCATTTCTTTCAGGTGCATATGGCCACCCAAATAAAGGGTCCACATATAAAACTATTAGATTGTTTTGCTCGTTGATGTCTTCAATATTATAATAATCAGGATTGATATTTAATTGACCGATTGTGTCAGTGTTTAAATTGCAAGATTTGATATCTCTCCAATTTAAAAATAGCTTATTATTTAAAATAACAAATTTTTTGTCGGATGATATTTTTGCGGAGGTCAAAAATATTGTCTTGGGGAGTGTGCAAACATTTCCATTGTAAATGATATTCAGATTGACATCTTCTCCGGAAGATAACTCAGTTTTTTTTAAAACCAAAGCATCTAAACCATCAATCGAAATGGTTGCCGCATGAGAACTATTAGCCATAGTGCAATATATTATTAATAAAGAAAATCTGTTACTTAT
>NZ_JAELUD010000135.1:0-1976 GCF_016429185.1 Aquitalea sp. ASV11 | reverse complement strand
GGCGTCGGTTTGTTCCTGCGCGGTCAGGCGGGTCATCACCCCTTGCAGGGCTTGCAGCAGGGCGGCGGCATCGCTGCCTTCGGCGGATACCACCAGCCGGTCACCGCGTTGCAGGCCCAGTTGCAGCAGGGAAATCATGTTCTTGGCGTCAGCCACATGGTGGCCGTGACGTACTTGTACCTGTGCCGCGTACTGGCGGGCGGTTTCAACCCAGGCGGTGGCCGGGCGGGCGTGCAGGCCATTGGGGTAGTCCACCTGCCATTCAAACTGTTCGGCCAGATCGCCAGCTGCTTGCTGCGGCGCAGCCGGTGCGGCCGCGGTATCGGACAGGGCGGCAATCAGGTCTTGCGGGTTGCTGGTGGCAAACAGCAGCTGCAGGCGGGGTTCGTCTTGCAGCAAGCGGGTAAGTCTGCGCAGCAACTGGATGTGTTCGTCCGACTGGGCGGCAATGGCAAACAGCAGGTGGGTGGTTTGTCCCGGGTTCCACTCCAGGCCCTGCGGAATCTGCAGGATGGCAATGCCGGTGCGCTTGATCAGGTGGCGGTCTTCCACCATGCCATGCGGAATGGAGACGCCATGACCCAGAAAGGTATTGGCCACGGCTTCGCGTGCCAGCAGGCTGTCGATATAGGCGGCGTCGATACAGCCAGCGTTGGCCAGCAGCTGGCCGGCCTGGCGGATGGCCTCTTCCTTGCTGGCCGGAGCGGTGGCAAGGCAAATCAGTTCCGGATGGATCAGATCGTGCGACATCGGGAGTGGTCTCCTGGTACTGTTATTTTGCTGCATTGCACCCAAAAAGGGGCTGTGCTGGCTATTGTCTGGCGTTGCGTTGATGGCATTGAAAACGATTACATAATTGCTGTCAATATTGATTGTTGACTATCTGGATCAAATTTTACTCAAGTCAACAAGATGCATTGAAACCAAAGGCTTGCAATGGTTTTGGACTTGATGCACGATCACGACAATCTGACTGAAAACGATTGCAAAATGACGGTAGGCATCAAGGATGTAGCCCGCGCCGCAGGGGTATCGGTGGCAACGGTATCGCGTGCATTGGGCGGTGGCCCGGTCAGCGAGGAGCTGCGCAAGAAAGTGGAAGCAGCGGTGGCTGCCACCGGCTATCTGCCCAACCTGTCGGCGCGACGCTTGCGCTCGCAGCACAGCCACACCATCGGGCTGATTGTGTCCGATATCCGCAACCCCTTTTTCACGGCGGTCAGCCGCGCGGTGGAGGACGCCGCCTATGCAGTGGGGATGCGGGTGATTCTGTGCAATACCGATGAGAACCCGCAAAAAGAAGCCATGTATTTGCGGCTGATGCAGGAAGAACGGGTGACCGGGGTCATTTTTGCCCCCACCCGTGCCACCGCGCAAAAGCTGGACCCGCACCAGCTGGGTTTCCCGGTGGTACTGATAGACCGCGCGGCCCCGCCCGGCCAGACCGATGCCGTGGTGCTGGACAATGCCGAAGCCGCCAGTCTGCTGGTGGAGCATTTGCTGGCGCAGGGCTATCGCCGTATCGGCGGTCTGTTTGGTAACACCAGTACCACCGGTGCCGAGCGCCATGCCGGTGTGGTGGCTGCCATGCAGCAGCATGGCTTGCAGGCGGAGGCGCGCTTTATTGCGCCCACGCCGGAGGCGGCAGAACAGGCCGTGCGCGACTGGCTGCGCGAACCGGTTCAACCGGAAGCGCTGATTGCCAGTAATGGCCTGGTATTGCTGGGCATGTTACGCGGCGCGCGGGCGGCGGGCGTGAGCATTCCGGCGCAGTTGGCACTGGCCGGTTTTGACAATGACAACTGGACCGAGCTGGCCGGCCCCGGCCTGACGGTGATCGAGCAACCGGTGTACGACATTGGCCGCACCGCCATGAAGATGCTGCTGGAGCGACTGGAAGACCCGGCGCGCAGTGCGCGCAAGGTGGTGCTGTCCGGCCGCTTGATTGCCCGTGGTTCTACCGCACACAACCTGGC
>NZ_JAELUD010000134.1:0-2160 GCF_016429185.1 Aquitalea sp. ASV11 | reverse complement strand
AGATTGTATTCCCGCTCCTGCCACGGCGCGGGGGCAAAGCGGAATTCCTCTGCCGCGCCTTGCTGCCAGCAGTCCCACTCGGCAAATGGCGGCGCACCGTCCCAGGCGGCGCTGTCATGCAGGCGCGTCAGTGAGCTGCCGGTGTGGGCAGGGTCGGGATGGGCGGCCAGCCAGTCCGGGCTGGCCACCGGCAGCAGCACTTCATCCAGCAAGGGAATACCGGGCAGATCGGCCATCTCGTCCGGGTCGTAGCGTATGCAGACGGCCACACCCGCTGCCAGCATGTCCTGCCGGCTCATGCGCTGGAATTCGGCGCGCAGCCGAACCTGGATGGCCGGGTACTGCTGCTGGAAGGTGCTCAGTCGCGGCATCAGCCAGTCCAGCGCAAAGGACGGTGCACAGCTGATCTGCACCACGCTGTCCTGCTCCGCCAGCTGCTGCAAGGTGGTGTCGATGTCTTGCAAGGCGGTACTGACGGTGCGGTACAGCGTATGGCCCTGGGCGGTGAGTTGCAGCCGGCGGTGCTGGCGCACAAACAGCGGGTAACCCAGCCGCTGTTCCAGCTGGCGGATTTGCTGGCTGACCGCGCTCTGGGTCAGGTGCAGCTGACCGGCAGCGGCGGTGAAGCTGAGCAGGCGGGCCGCCACGTCAAAGCAACGCAGGTGGGCCAGGATGGAAGCATCCAGCATTGGCATAAGCCTTACTAATGTTATCAACAGCAAGTATCGCTGTTTTTGTGCAGCAGTGGCGCTCTAAAATGAAGGCTGAATGTTCATCCGGAAGACACGCCATGCCTGCCACCCTGCCAGCCAGCCTATTAGCTGCCCTACAGTCAAAACAAGCCATGCTGTGGCTGAACCCCCGCTTGGGCAGCACCCTGCCTGCCAACGCCCCCACGGCGGAACAGGTGGGTGCGGCGGCGGCGCGGCTGCAACGCTGTGCCGGCCTGCTGGCCATGCTGTTTCCCGAGCTGGCGGCAACAGAGGGGCAGATCGAGTCCGCCTTGCACGATGCCAGCGCGCTGTACGGCCTGCCGGAATACCGTGGCGTGCAGGGGCAGTACTGGCTGAAGGGCGATCATGCGCTGCCGGTGGCCGGTTCCATCAAGGCGCGTGGCGGTTTTCACGAGGTGCTGGCCCATGCCGAGGCGCTGGCCTTGCAGCACGGCGTGTTGCAGCCGGAGGACGACCGCCGCCTGCTGGCAGGTGCGGCGGCACGCAGCTTGTTTGCCAGCCACCGGGTGGTGGTGGGCAGCACCGGCAATCTGGGCCTGAGCATCGGCATCATGGCGGCGGCGCTGGGCTTTCAGGCCGTGGTGCATATGTCGGTGGAGGCCAAGGAATGGAAAAAGGCGCGGCTGCGCCAGCGCGGGGTGACGGTGGTGGAACATGCCGGCGACTACGCGGCCGCCGTGGCGGCGGGCCGTGCCACGGCCGAGGCCGACCCCAACAGTTATTTTGTTGATGACGAACACTCGCTGCCGCTGCTGCTGGGTTATGCCGCCGCGGCAGCTCCACTGGCG
Source organism: Aquitalea sp. ASV11 (assembly GCF_016429185.1). Lineage (NCBI taxonomy): Bacteria > Pseudomonadati > Pseudomonadota > Betaproteobacteria > Neisseriales > Chromobacteriaceae > Aquitalea > Aquitalea sp. ASV11. The sequence continues at coordinate 638 of NZ_JAELUD010000134.1, read as the reverse complement.
ACACAACTGGCGGCGCAGGGCGCAATAGTGGATGCGGCCCATCCCCTGTTTGTCTACCTGCCTTGCGGGGTCGGCGGCGCGCCGGGCGGCATCGCCCATGGCCTGAAGCTGCTGTTCGGCCCGCATGTGCATTGTTTTTTTGCCGAACCGGTGGCCTCGCCCTGCATGCTGGTGCAGCTGGCCAGTGGCAGTGATACCCCGCTGTCGGTATACGACATCGGCCTGGATAACCACACCGAGGCTGACGGGCTGGCGGTAGGCCTGGCTTCGCCCTTGGTGGCACCCTTGATGCGGGCCGAATTGAGCGGGGTGTTTACCGTTGGTGATGACGATTTGTTCCGCTTGCGCTTGCAGGTGGAAGACCACTGCCAGCTGGCGCTGGAGCCATCCGCTGCAGCGGCGGTGCGTGGCCCCGACTGGCTATGCAATAGCGCGGCCGGGCAGGCTTATCTGGCAGCGCACGGCCTGCAAGCGCAGATGGCAGATGCCCATCATGTGGTGTGGACCACCGGCGGCGCGCTGGTTCCGGCAGAGGAACACCAGCGCTTCCGCCAGCGTGGGCTGTCACTCGCCGGCTGAACCGGCAGCAAACTGCAAGGCCGCCAGCCGTGCATACAAGGGCGAGCTGTGCAGCAGCT
>NZ_JAELUD010000133.1:0-2945 GCF_016429185.1 Aquitalea sp. ASV11 | reverse complement strand
GGCTGGACGTCTGTTGCGCTGGGAGGATGACGAATCGCCGTTTGGCGATGAATGGACCTACAGCCTGCGACTGGATGCCCTGAGCACCGATGAAGGCCTGCTGCGCCGTGTGGTGTTGCAGCCGGTGCTGGCGCTGCTGGAAGGTGCCGCGGCCACAACGGCCTTGCCGGACGATTTGCCGGGCCTGGTCCGCTATATGGATGTCCCGGCCGAGGACGGCCTGCAGGACTTGCGCGTGACCGCCTGAAGCTGCGCCGGCGCTGACACAAGAAAAACCCCGCCTGGATGAGCGGGGTTTTTTCATGGCCATGGCCGTTCTAGTTCAGGCTACTTGCCTGCCAGCTGCCACCCAGCGCCTTGATCAGGTTCACACTCCACACAAACTGGCTGCCATGCAGCTGGGCTTGCAGGCGTTGTGCGCCAAGCAGGCTTTGCTGGTTGATGGCCAGCGTCAGGGCGCTATCCAGTCCTTCACGGTAGCGCAGCAGGGAAATGTCGTAGGCGTGCTGCTGGCTCCCCACCGCAGCCGCCTGCTGGCTGCTGGCCTGATCCAGCCCTTGCAGGGTGGATAGCGCGTCCTGTGTTTCCTGGATGGCTTGCAAGACTGTCTGGCGATAACTGCTGGCAGCAGCCTGATAACCGGCCTCGGCGTAATCCACCCCGGCGCGGGTCTTGCCATTGTCAAACAAGGTCTGGCCTGCTTGCAGGCCCAGCGACCATACCAGGGCCGGTGCGGAAACCAGCCGCGCCAGCTGGGCGGATTCATAACCGATATAGCTGGGCGACAGCGTGAGCTGCGGGAACCAGGCGGCCTTGGCCACGCCGATTTGTGCATTGGCGGCGGCCATCGCGCGTTCGGCGGCGGCAATGTCCGGGCGGCGTTGCAGCAGATCAGCCGGAACGCCCGCTGGAATGACGGGCAGGCGGGCCGGCAGGTTGTCTGCACCCAGCTGGAAACTGCTGGCCGGATGGCCGCTGAGGGTAGCCAGCAAGTCCTGCTGCTGCTGGCGCTGGTTGCCCAGCAGGCTTAGCTGGGCCTGCGCTGCTTGCAGGCTGGCTTGCTGGGTGGCCAGTGCACCGGCAGCATCCAGCCCTTCGCGATGGCGGATTGCAGTCAGTTGCAGCACTTTTTGCTGCAGGCTGATGGATTGCCGCAGCAGGGCGCTTTCCTCATCCAGCTGGCGCAGCTGGAAATAGGCCGTGGCCAGTTGCGCACTCAGCAACAGGCGCACGTTCTCGCTGTCAGCCTGGCTTTGCGCGGCGCTGGCGCGGGCGCTTTCCACATCACGGCGTACCCGGCCCAGCCAGTCGAATTCGTAGCTGACACTCAAGGTGGGTTTGTAATCGTTCTGGATGGTGCTGCTGTTGGTGGACTGATAGTTGGTGAGCGGACGCTCGGCGGAAATGCGTGTGCGGCTGACGCTGGCTCCGGCACTGACGCTGGGCAGGGTGGCCGCCGCGTGGATGCCCGCCTGGGCCTGGGCCTGTTGCAGGCGGGCCAGCGCCTGTTTCAGGCTGGCATTGCTGGCCATGCAGTCGGCTTCCAGCCGGTTGAGCGTGGCATCGCCAAACTGTTGCCACCAGGGCTGTTTGGCTTGCTGGTCGGCTGGCTGGGCTGCTTGCCACTGCCCGCTGCCTTGCCAGCCGGTGGGCATGTCACTGATGGCCGGGGTGCGGTAGTCCGGCCCGATGGCCGCGCAGCCGGCCAGCGTCAGCAGCAAGGTGACGCCAGCCAGCGGGGTAAGGAAGGCGCGCATGGCTCAATCACCCTTGTCGCTGGCGACAATCGCCACGCTCTGACCGTTGTGGATGGCATCGGACGGATTGAGGATGATGCGCTCCTTGCCGCTCAGCCCGGCCTTGATGGCAATGTCCTTGCCATAGTCTGTCCCCAGTGCCACTTTTTGCAGTCTTACCTTGTTGTGTTCGTCCACCACGGCCACCTGGCTGCCCTCGGGGCCGAATATCAGGGTATTAGTGGGCAGGGTCAGCCCGGCTGGGCTGCTCATCCTGAAACTGGCTTCCACATATTGGCCCGGCAGCAACTGGTGTGTGGCATTGGGCAGAACTACCTCGACTTGCAGGGTGCGGCTGGCCGGGTCGATGGCACCGGCGGTGCGGGCCACCTTGCCTGCCAGCGGCTTGCCGCCCTCGGTCAGCGTGATGTCCACCGGGTCGCCCACCTTGACCTGGTTGGCACGGTCCTGTGGCAGGTAGACATACAAATGCAGCTGGTCCACCTGCGCCACGCTGAACAGCGACTGGCCGCTGCCGCCATTGCCGGCATTGACCAAACTGCCGTTGTCGATATTGCGTTTGGTGATGATGCCGTCAAACGGTGCCACGATGCGGCCGAAGTCCTGCTGGTCGCGCAGCCGTTGCAGCGTGGCCTGGCTTTGCTGGTAGGCGGCGGTTTTTTCGTCCAGCTCCTGCTGTGAAACCGCATCCTGCGCGCGCAAGCGGCTCCAGCGCTGATAGGCGCTACTGGCCAGTGCATGGCTGGCGGCGGCTTCCTCTACTTGCTTGGCGATGTCCGGCGTGTCCAGTACCGCCAGCAGCTCGCCCTTTTTCACCGGCTGGCCGATGTCCTTGAACCATTGTCTGACGTAACCGCTGCCGCGCGCATACACCAGTGCCTCGCGCATGCCTTGTAGCGTGGCCGGCAGGGTCAGCCGGTTGTCGTGGCGATTGTTCTGCGCCTGCACCACCCGTACCTGCTGGATGGCACTCTGGCTGGCTTGTTTGGCCAGCGTATCGGCATTGGCCTGTCTGGCCAGCAAGGTACGGCCCAGCCCGGCCAGTAACAGCAGCAAGATGATGATGGTGACGGTGCGGGCGCGGCGCGCCACCTTGTCGCGGCCGTCAAGGCCGGGAAGAGTGTCATGGTGGAATGCCGGTACGCCCTGATTGGCATGGCGCTGATCTGTCATGGTGGTGTCCTAGGC
>NZ_JAELUD010000132.1:0-3024 GCF_016429185.1 Aquitalea sp. ASV11 | reverse complement strand
TGCCAGTGCCGTGCTGACTGACTGGCTGGCCCGTTATCGCCAGTGCGCGGTGCAGCCGGACAGTACCGCAGTGCACAGCGCCCAGCCGGGCTAAGCGTCACGATTTGTTGTGGTCGTATCTTGTTGTATCAGGGCTTGCGCCCATCTCCTCCCGTAGGCCCCACCCACCCCGGTGGGGCATTTTTTTGTGCGAGCATGCACCCAGCCCCAGCCCGCCCCGCTACCATAGCCTGATGTCCCACCATGACGACCTGCTGCTGGAGCTGCGCAGTTACCAGCAGGAAAGCCGACAGCATCAGCATGATTACCATCAGCTGGTGTTGCCTGCGCATGGCTGCCTGGAGCTGGATGTCGAGGGCCGTGGCGGCGTGGTGCAGGCCGGCCAGCTGGCGGTGATTGCCGCAGGTAACAGCCATGGCTTTGCTGCGCCCGGTGACAATGCCTTCGTGGTGGCCAATGTTCCGGCCACGCTGGCACCGCAACTGGCGGCCTTGCCAGCCTTTTTACCGCTGGATGCCAGCATGCTGGCTTATGTGGAATTCCTGCGCGCCGAGTTGTCCCGTCCGGCGGCGGGAGAAAACAGTCGGCGGCAAATGCTGCTGTTGCTTACCCAGTTACTGGCCGAGCGGGCTGGCGCAGCAGCACAGCTTGACCGGCGCGTGGCCGCTGCCCGCGCTGTGCTGGATGCGCGCTTTGCCGAAGACATCAGCCTGGCGCAACTGGCGGCGGCGGCCCACCTGAGCGTGCGCCAGCTGTCCGAGCTGTTCCGCCGTCAACTGGGTATGAGCCCCGGCCAGTACCAGCTGGAGCAGCGCATGCAGCATGGCTGGTTGCTGCTGGAGCGGGGCAGCTTGCCGGTGCAGCAGGTGGCCGAGCAATGCGGCTATGCCAGCCTGTCCGCCTTCAGCGACCGCTTCCACCGCCATTTCGGCATCGCGCCCAGCCATTTCCGCCATCCGGCCAAATAAGCCCGCCAGCCCGGCAAAGTCGCCGCGCGCCATCCTGCCTACACTGCGCTTTTGCTTGTCTGAGAGTATTGCCCATGCTTACCCGCCACCAGGCTACGCTGATCGGCAGCCTGTCCATCCTGCTATGGGGCAGCCTTGCGCTGCTGACCCGGCTGACGGCCGGCGTGTTTCCGCCCTTTCAGCTATTGGCCATGACCTTTGCGCTGGCCTTTGGCCTGATGCTCGTCAAATGGCTGCGCGCCGCTCAGTCACCGCTTGGCTTTCTGCGCCAGCCACCCCTGGCCTGGGCGCTGGGAGTGGGCGGGCTGTTCGGTTATCACTTTTGCTATTTCCTGGCCATGCGGCTGGCCCCGGCGGTGCAGGTCAGCCTGCTGGCCTATCTGTGGCCGCTGCTGATCCTGCTGTTTTCCGCCTTGCTGCCCGGCCATCGCCTGTCACGCTGGCATCTGTTGGGCGGTCTGCTGGCGCTGGGTGGCTGCTGGCTGTTGCTGGGTGGCGGGCAGGGCGGTTTTGCCCGCCAGTACCTGCCCGGCTACCTGATGGCCTTGCTGTGCGCGCTGATCTGGTCGCTGTACTCGGTGGCCAGCCGTCTGGTGGCACAGGTGCCGACCGATGCGGTGGGCTGGTTCTGTGCCGCAACTGCCGTGCTGGCGGCGCTGTGTCATCTGTACGGGGAGAGCACGGTATGGACTGCACCGTGGACGGCCTGGCTGGGCGTGCTGGCCCTGGGGCTGGGGCCGGTGGGCATTGCCTTCTTCACCTGGGATATCGGCATGAAGCAGGGCAATCTGCCGCTGCTGGGTGTACTGTCCTACGCCGCACCGCTGATCTCCACGCTATTGCTGCTGGGCGCAGGCCTGGCCACGCCCAGCTGGAGCCTTCTGCTGTCCTGCCTTGCCATCATCGGCGGAGCGGCGCTGGCGGCGCGGGCTGGCTGAGACCGGTTTAGAGCCGCCCACAAAACCTCGTAGAGCACCCGAGTCAAGGCGCGCCGACGCAGACAGTACAGTGAGTACGGCAAGTCGGCGCAACGCAGAATCGGGGGGGAGCGGGTCTTAGTGCCCCGCTGCCTTCCACGCTTCCAGCGCCTTCAGCGTATTGCTGACGTGCTGGTCGGGGGCCATGGCGTTATAGCTGTACCAGACTTTATGGTCCGGCGTGATGACGTAGGAGACGCGGCTGGCGTAGCTGGTGCCGGGAATCATCACCGCGTCGTAGGCTTTCATGATCTTGCGATCCTTGTCCGCCGCCACCGGGAATTTGCTGCGGCATTCGGACACGGAAAAGCGTTGCAGCTTTTCGATGTCGTCGCCGGACACGCCGATCACCGTGGCACCCAGTGCCTTGAACTTGTCGGTGGCTTCGGCAAACAGGTGGGCTTCCACCGTGCAGCCGCTGGTAAAGGCCGCCGGGTAGAAGTACAGCACCACCGGGCCGTGGCTCAGCGCCTCGTTCAGCGAGTAATGAAAGCGTTTGCCGCCCAGCGAGGCTTCGGTGCTGAAATCGCTGGCCGGGGCACCTTTGCTCAGTTCGGCCTGGGCCGTGGTGGCCAGCAGCAGGGCGGACAGGCCGATGGACAGGGTGTGGCGGGTGAATGCAGACATGGGTGGCTCCTCGACATTCGGGCTGGAACAGTTTTTGGCAGCTTGATGTGGCAGAGGTTCGCACAGCGCGGCTGGCAAAACCTCGCAGAAAATCCGGGTCAGGGCCTGCCGACGCAGACAGTACAGCAAGTACGGCAAGGCGGCTTTTTAGCGGGTCTCAGTCGGCGACAAACAGCTGGGTGCCGGCTTCGGCAATCACCGCCTGCATTTCCGGCGGCACCGGCTTGTCGGTAAACAAGGCATGCACCTGCGACAGATGGCCCAGTTCCACCAGCGCCGGGCGGCCGAACTTGGAATGATCCGCCGCCAGCAGCACCTGGCGCGATTGCTGGATGATGGCTTCCGAAGTGCGTACTTCACGATAGTCGTAATCGCGCAGCACGCCATCGTTTTCGATGCTGGAAATGCCGATGATGCCGTAGTCCACCTTGAACTGGCGGATCAGCTGCACC
>NZ_JAELUD010000131.1:0-3165 GCF_016429185.1 Aquitalea sp. ASV11 | reverse complement strand
GGTCAATGGCGTGCTGCGCAACTTCTTGCGCCAGCGCGAGGAAATGCTGCGCCTGGCGCAGAAAGATCTGGAAGCTGCCACCAATCACCCGCGCTGGTGGGTGAAAGCCATCCAGCAGGCCTATCCGCAAGAGTGGTCGTCCATCCTAGAATGGAATAACAGCCATCCGCCGATGACGCTGCGCGTCAACGCCCGCAAGAGCACTGTGGCCGCCTATCTGGCCGAACTCGAAGCGTTGGGCATGGGGGCGACAGCACTGGATGACGCCAGCGGTATCCTGCTGGACAAACCGGTGAATGTGCGCGAACTGCCGGGTTTTGCTGACGGCGTGGTGTCGGTACAGGACTGGGGCGCGCAGCAGGCTGCCCGCCTGCTGGACCTGCACGCCGGACAGCGCGTGCTGGATGCCTGTGCCGCGCCGGGTGGCAAAACATGTCATATGCTGGAAATGGCAGATGTGGAGATGACCGCGCTGGATATCGACCCGCAGCGATTGCAACGGGTGGCGGAAAACCTGCAGCGTGGTGGCTTGCACGCCAGCCTGCATGCGGCCGATGCCGGGCAGGCGGCTGACTGGTGGGACGGCAAGCCCTTCGATCGCATTCTGGCCGATGTGCCGTGCTCGGCTTCCGGCGTCGTGCGTCGTCATCCGGACATCAAGTGGCTGCGCCGTCCGGGCGATTTTGCCACCCTGGCTGCCCAGCAGGCGCAGATGGTTGACACGCTATGGGGGCTACTCGCGCCCGGCGGGAAAATGCTATACGCTACGTGCTCGATTTTTCCGGAAGAAAATCAGCAGCAGTTGGCTGCATTCCTGGCACGTCATGCCGATGCCGAATGCCTGAATCAGCAACAACTGTTGCCCTGTGAGCGTCATGACGGTTTCTATTACGCGCTGCTTGCGAAGCATTAGCCTGTTGCTATGGCTATTGGTCTGTGCCGTTCCCACGGCGCAGGCCGATGGCATTCTGGCGCGCCGTGCCGATGCCGAGCTGACGCAAGATGGCCAGCTTTCGCTCAGCACCCGCTTCCAGACCAAGTTATCCAGCAGCCTGAATGATGCGCTGGCACAAGGTGTCACCTTGACCTTCCGGCTGGAGTTCGAACTGACCCGGCCGCGCAGTACCGCCTATTACCTCAATCTGAAAGAGTGGTTCGAGCCACACGCCAGCCTCACGTTCAAGCTGTCCTATCAGTCCCTGACCAGCCGCTATCGCGTCACCATCGGCAGTTTTTCAAATTATTACCGTTCCCTGTCCGAGGCCATGGGTGCCCTGGGTTCCATCCAGGACTGGCGCGTGTTGCAAAGCGGTGCGCTCGATCCGCGCAACCCCGGCAGCGTGGCAGGCCGGGTGCGACTGGTGCTGGACATCAGCGAGCTGCCCAAGCCCTTCCAGCTCAATGCCCTTGGCTCCGGCGAATGGAGCCTGTCCTCCAACTGGACCAGCATCACCATGAAAGAAGGTAGCTGATGCGCTACGCCGCCATTGCGCTGGCGACGTTCGGGGCCATCATGCTCTACCTGCTGGCCATTGCCACCGGCAATGCCTCCAAGCTGGCCGAATACTACTGGTGGGTGTTCGGGCTCAACAGCCTGTTGCTGGTCGGCCTGCTGGCCGTGGTGGGGCGGCAGCTCTTGCGGCTGCGCCAGCGGGTGAAGGGCCGGGTGTTCGGTGCCAAGCTGACCCAGCGTCTGGTGATGATGTTTGCCGTGGTCGCCCTAGTGCCGGGCATGCTGGTGTTCACCATTTCCGCACAATTCCTGACGCGCAGTATCGAAAGCTGGTTTGACGTGCGGGTAGAGTCCGCGCTGGATCGCGGGCTGGAGCTGGGCAAGGGCGCGCTCAACTACGTACTGGAAGATGTGGCCCGCAAGAGCCGCGTGGTGCTGGACGATATTGACGGCATGCCGTCCCTGATGCTGCCGTCCCGGCTGGAGCGCCTGCGCGAACAACTGGGCTTGCGCGAGGTGGCCATCTTCAACAAATCCGGACAACTGCTCAACTTTGCCAGCAGCAATACCCGGCAATTGCCGCAGGCCCCATCCCGCGATGCCCTGCGCGGCCTGAAGCTGCGGCAGGGCAGCAAATCGGTGGAGAATGATGCCGCCGGACTCACCCTGCGCGTATTGCTGCCCTATCGCACGCTGGAAGGCGAATGGCGCGTGTTGCAAGTGGTGCAGGCTGCGCCGCAGTCCATTGCCCGTGATGCCGAGCAGATTGAAACCGCGCGCTCCGAATACCACCAGCTGCTGTTGTCGCGAGATGGGCTGAAAACCTTTTACATGCTGACACTGGCCTTGGCCTGTCTGCTGGCGCTGACTTCAGCGCTGGCATTTGCCCTGTTTCTGTCAGAACGCCTGTCCGCGCCGCTGTCCGAGCTGGCCGCAGGTACCCGCGCGGTGGCGCAAGGTGACTTCTCCAAACGCCACCCGGTATACCGCCGTGACGAGCTTGGCATGCTCACCACGCTGTTCAACCGCATGACCCAGCAGCTGGATGAAGCGCGCCAGACGGCCAACCAGACCCAACAGGCGCTGGAAAGCGGCAAGCTTTACCTGGAAAGCATTCTGGCCAATCTCTCCGCCGGGGTGATCGCACTGGATGCGGCCTGGCAACTGCGCGCGGCCAATACCAGTGCCGGACGCATTCTGGGTGTGGATTTTTCCGAGCTGGTGCCCTACCCGGTCGAGCAGTGGTCCACCCGGGTTCCGGCCTTGATTCCCCTGGTGGATACCATGCTGCAACATGGTGAAAACAAGCAGGAAGAAGAATGGCAAACCCAGCTCGATTACATGACCGGGCAGGGTGCGCGCAGCCTGCTGGTACGCGGTGCCCGCTTGCCCGAACGCTCCGGAAGCGGTTATGTTGTGGTGTTCGACGACATTACCGAGCTGGCGCGGGCCCAGCGGGATGCGGCCTGGGGCGAAGTGGCCAAGCGGCTGGCGCATGAAATCCGCAATCCGCTCACGCCCATCCAGCTGTCGGCCGAGCGCCTGGCGATGAAGCTTTCCGCCAAGCTTGAAACTGCCGATGCGGACATGCTCAAACGCTCTACCGACACCATCATCAAGCAGGTGGCGGCACTGAAGAACATGGTGGATGCCTTCCGCGATTATGCCCGGGCACCGCGCATCAAACTCAGTGAACTTGATCTCAATCAGGT
>NZ_JAELUD010000130.1:0-3259 GCF_016429185.1 Aquitalea sp. ASV11 | reverse complement strand
TATCTGGCCCATTAAAAATAACTTGTTTCCAGTGGGTTGTTTCAAATACGCCAGGGTAGGCACCTTTCTTGCAGTAAATGGCGCTGGATTTTAATGCGAGATATTTGCCATCCGGTGAGAAAAATGCCTTGTCATTATATCCTGCAAAAAGAGAACGATCCAAATCTACATTGGAAGTTCTATCGTATGAGAAAAATTGTTTGTGATTTATTTTTAATGGATTTGGAAGAGTTCCATAACCATTTATTGCTTCATTCGTAACCACTCCCATAAGATAATAAAACTTACTTTTCTTTTCATGTGCCATGCCGAAGGAGGGTTCAATATATAGTGCAATTAAATTGCGCATTTCATTGATGTCTTCAATCTCAAAGCTATATGAAACAACAGATGCATATTTAATTAGATCTTCTTCTTTGTTGCATTTTTTAATATCTTCTAGATTGAGAAAAATTACACCATTCACAATAAGAAATTTCCCATCTGATGATGTTTTTGCATAAGTTAATTGCATTGTACGTTCTGTGTCGCATTGTATATTGTTGTGAAATATAATCAATGGGTTGTCGCGCTTGGTATCTTCCTCGATTTTTGTGATGATTATTTTGTCGGAACCCTCTGTATAGATAGTTCCAGCCTTTGTGATGTTGAAAATATTAATACTAATTAGCAATATTGTAATTTTTTTCAAAATGCAGCGATTTAATTGATGTATTTTATTTCTCCTTGAATGCAAATCCAAATCTATTGGCATATATTGCCGCTTTAAAATTTTTTGGTGCGTCGATAGTATCTCCGATGATGTAATTGACACGATATGTATGCGCTTGTCTATCTACTAATCCGTTGGTCCGGCCATTGATTGCACGGGTAACTGCTTCTATTGTATTGTCGTTGACAGCATTCATGACGGGCTTCATTTTTGGTCTCTCACATGCTAAATAAAATCCTCCGCTATCGATGCAGTAATGTGGGTTTGTTGAGATGATCTCTGGGTTGTCAATAGAAGGCACCTGCTTCGTCATTGCATCCTTGTTCTTGGATTTATATCCAGGATCATTAAACCAATCAACCTCTTTGTCTTTTAATTTCATCCATCCCATAAATACCCAGTAGTTGACATAGTTGGATAAGAAAGTTAGTTGCTTAAAGCCCCTGCCTCTGAATTTTTGCGCATCATCACCATCAAGATTCCCAACTTGCCAGTTATAGCTGCTTGCTATTTTTATTCCCTTGCTGTTGTATCTTTCTCTGGCAAAGTATTCTGATTTTTCATTGGGCTCTCGCCCCCACCAGTGCCCATGGTCTATTTCGTACTGTTGCAAGGATTCTTTTACCAAGCCTAGCCCTATTTTTTTGCTGTAATCCTGATGCTGAGCAACTTCGGTCATATTGCTTAGTTGTGTGCATTCGACACAGCCTTGGCCAAAAAAATGGATGGTTTGTCTGCCAATGTCAAAGCCATACTTGCTCACTGTTTGATTAATGGCATTTTTATATGTAGCAATAAGGTGTTGCGGCGTAATTTTCGGCCTGCTTTTATCTATTATCGGGATGAAGATGTTTTCTATTTCGAAGCTGCCAAACCATTTGCACTTGCGAAATGTCTGGATGAATTCGCGTGGGTGGAAGTGCCAGATGTTGTCATCCAGTGATCGGTCGTAATGCGATTCTTCATTCGGGTAGTACATTTTGTGGGTCATTACCCCGGTTCTGTTCTTTATTTTCTCCCAGAAACACAGTATTTTTATTTTTTCTTTTAACAGATCAAAGGTCTTGTCCGACATGATTTCAGATTTAGGATTGAGGTAGCTCTCCTTTTTCATCCAGCCATAGCGTTCGTCAATTTTTGTGCCATCCCACTCGCTTTTGAATTGGCAAATTAATCTGGATAGTGTGTTGGTCTTGGCAGAAAACGCGGCGACCAGTTTTTGCCTGGTTTTTTCTTGTTCCTTGGGGAGTAGCAGCTGCTGGATATAGGCGGAATGGCATAGTCCGTCACGGGATTTGTCATCATCAACAAAATGCCAGCCCAGCCAGTGTGGAAAGTCTGCATCGCTGTATTTCTTGATTTTTTCGTCACGAATATTGATCCAGAATAGGCCTTGTGGCGTGGTGATTTGCTGGTAAATGCGCGCGTGCACTGGAAGTTCGCGGTTGTGGCTCTTTGAAATCAGGCGACCGTAACGAAGATATTCATAAATCGTGCTTAAGCTTGCCTCTGGAATGTCTTTATTCAAATTTTTCGCATTTTCATACATCTCGGTATCATAGTTTTTCCAGGATGGTGGAATTGTTTTGTTTGGCAGCGGTGTAAAACTGCCGTTTTCTAAAATACGGGTGGTCAGTGTCGCGGCGCGGTGGCCGATTTCCATGGTGACGTACAGGTCTTGCGTGGTGGTGCCCGCTGGTTTGCTCTGGCCTTTGGGGGCCGTGTCTACTCTGTAGTATGGTGTTCCTTGCGGAATGTAAAAATGGCTATTGCCAAAAATGATGTTTTCTCTGCCGTTTTTACTTAAGTCCAGCTTGCCGCTTGTGCGACCAGTCAGTCTTCTCAGATTTTCGGTATTGCAGAATATTTCAAAATGAAAACCGCTCATCCCACCGGTATAGCCCGCTTTGCCGATTATTTGCTTGCGGGCCAGTATTTTTCCCTTCTGGAATGCAATCATCACTTCCGGGCTTAATTTGCCGAGGTTTTGATAAACCGAATAAAAAACAACGTATCCATCCCGGCCACTGCCTATTTCTGTTTCATGGCGCATCACCACGCAGCCGGGGGTGTCGAGGCCATTTCGTCGTAAGGGCGAGTCTTCCGCCGGATTCAGTTCGCCAGGGCCACAGTCTCGGTAATGAATGACATAGCCATTGGCGATGGCACGGACATTGTTTTGTTCACCGCTGCCGGAGAGTTGCACATGCATGCCGCCGTGCCACTCGAATTGGCTGGTTACCGGATAGCCACCCAGGGTGGTGGAGGGTAATAAGGCGTTTAGCCATTCGCTGTCCGGCATCTCATGCTGGGCCTGCTTCAGGGTGGGTGGGCTGATATTCATCGGTCACTCCGTCATTAAAGTGAAAGGCCTTTGTTTGGCAGTAAATCGGTTTGCGGAAAGCTGTCGTCTTCGTGCTCCAGCCCCGCCTTCCCCTCATTACTCAGCGTGCCGTGCAGCTTGATATCGCCAAATACTTCAACCCCCTTGGCGCTGATGCGGATGCCATGGCCGCCTGCTGCCAGTTCGATGCTGTCGTGCCCGGC